>NZ_JBQSYL010000020.1:0-97068 GCF_052379245.1 Glutamicibacter sp. AOP12-B1-11
CCTTCGGTGACGCTTCGCCTATCGAACGCCACCGCACAGGATGTATTGCGCGTGGCTCGTCAGGATATCCACGTTGATATTTCAGCTGAAGTCAGCGAGAAATTGGCCGAGGTTCGCGCACATATCGATGCGTTGGCTGCATCCGAAACTCCGGTATACGGGATTTCCACGGGCTTTGGTGCATTGGCCACCCGGCACATCGCTCCGGAAGACCGCGCCAAGCTGCAGCGCTCGCTGATTCGCTCGCACGCTGCTGGCATGGGTGCACCGGTGGAACGTGAAGTGGTTCGTGCCTTGATGTTCTTACGCGCCAAAACCCTGGCGAGCGGCCACACCGGTGTGCGCCCGATAGTTCTAGAGACCATGGTGGCGCTGCTTAATGCCGGGATCACACCGCTGGTGCGCGAATACGGTTCGCTGGGTTGCTCCGGTGACCTCGCACCGCTGTCGCACTGTGCGCTGGTGTTGATGGGTGAAGGTGAGGCCACCGATAAGCATGGAGTGATCCGTCCGGTTCCCGAACTCCTTGCAGAAGCGGGCATTACGCCTTTGGAGCTTGCAGAAAAGGAAGGTCTTGCGCTGGTCAACGGCACCGACGGAATGTTGGGCATGTTGCTGATGGCATTGGCCGATCTGGAAGATTTGGCTGACATTGCCGATCTCAGCGCTGCGATGAGCGTCGAGGCCCAGTTCGGCACCGATCAGGTATACCGCCCCGAACTCCACGAACCATTGCGGCCGCACCCCGGCCAGGCAGTGAGCGCCGCCAACATGTTCGCCGCGCTGGACGGCTCCGAGCTGGTCGCCTCGCACCGCGAGGGCGATGGCCGGGTGCAGGACGCCTATTCGTTGCGCTGCTCTCCGCAAGTCACCGGGGCCGTTCGCGACACCATCACCCACGCCCGCATGGTCGCCACCCGCGAATTGGCCGCCGCCATCGACAATCCGGTGGTGCTGTCAACCGGTGAGGTTTCTTCCAACGGAAACTTCCACGGTGCCCCGGTTGCCTACGTATTGGATTTCCTGGCAATCGCCGTGGCCGATCTAGGGTCCATCGCCGAACGCCGCACCGACCGAATGCTTGATCCGGCACGTTCGCGGGACTTGCCAGCATTCCTCGCCGATGATCCCGGAGTTGATTCGGGCATGATGATCGCACAGTACACGCAGGCCGGACTGGTTGCGGAGAATAAGCGATTGGCTGTGCCAGCGAGCGTTGATTCGATTCCGTCTTCTGCCATGCAGGAAGACCACGTGTCTTTGGGTTGGCACGCGGCCCGCAAGCTGCGCACCGCGGTAGACAATCTGCGCCGAGTGCTGAGCATCGAATTAGTGGTTGCCGCGCGGGCCTTGGACCTGCGCCAGCCGCTGACCCCGGCACCGGTCACCGGAGCCGTGCACGACGTTTTGCGCACCAAAGTTGCCGGCCCCGGCGAGGATCGGTTCCTCTCCGCAGAGCTCGAAGCGGCCTACGGATTGGTAGCCGACGGAACGGTACTTGAGGCCTTGCATCGCGCACAGGGACGATAGCCCACAGGAAGTTTGCCGTGCCGGGTAGTAAACTGGCACGGCAAACCTTCTTTTAGATTGGGAACTCGTTCCATGCAACGCACCATGTTTAAGTCCAAAATCCATCGGGCGACCGTCACCCAGGCCGACCTGCACTACGTCGGCTCGATCACCATCGATTCCGAACTGCTTGCGGCCTCGGATATCCTGCCGGGCGAACTAGTCAGCATCGTGGATGTCACCAATGGGGCACGTCTGGAAACCTACACCATTGCCGGCGAGCCAGGCAGCGGCGTGATCGGCATCAACGGTGCCGCCGCCCACCTAGTTCATCCGGGAGACCTGGTGATCATCATCAGCTACGCGCAGATGCAGGACGCCGAGGCCCGCGCCTACGTGCCAAGCGTGGTCCACGTGGATGGTCAAAACAAGATGATTCATCTCGGTGATGACCCAGCCGAAGCAATTGCCGATGGCGTGCAGAGTCCGCCGTACGCGCAGCTTCGCGGCAACTAGTTAGCTGTCGTCTCCGGCCAGCCGAAGTGCGAGGAATTGCGCGGTCCGGCTGGCCTGGTTCTGCGCCACCTGGTGCGGTGTTCCCGCGGCGATAATTCGTCCGCCTCCGTCCCCTCCGGCTGGCCCCAAATCGATCACCCAATCGCTGGCTGCGACGACATCCATATGGTGTTCCACCACGATCACGGTATGTCCTTGGTCCACCAGCTGGTGCAGTTGCGCCACCAACAGCTGCACGTCGGCAGGGTGCAACCCGGTGGTCGGCTCGTCCAGCAGATACAGGGTATGACCACGGCGCTGGCGTTGCAGTTCGGTGGCCAGCTTGATCCGCTGGGCCTCACCACCAGACATTTCGGTGGCCGGCTGTCCCAATGACAGGTAGCCCAACCCGACCTCCCGCAAAGTCGCCAGCGCACGGGCCGCGGCCGGAATTCCGGCCAGGAATTCCTCTGCCTGAGCAACGCTCAGCTCCAACACCTGCGCAATGTTCTTCCCTTGGTATTCGACCTCCAAGGTCTGTTCGTTGTACCGGGTTCCCTGGCACTGCGGACATGGTCCATAGGTGCCGGGAAGGAAGAGCAACTCGATCTCCAAGAAGCCCTCGCCCAGACAGTTCTCGCAGCGGCCGCCGGCGACGTTGAAGGAAAACCGGCCTGCCCCGTAACTGCGTTCACGCGCCAGTGGCTGGTCGGCGAAGGTCTTGCGGACCGCGTCGAACAGGCCGGTATACGTGGCCACGTTGGAACGCGGGGTACGTCCGATGGGTTTCTGATCCATCAGCACCACCCGATTGATCTGACCCGCCCCGGTCACTTCCTTGATGACAGCCTGCACCGGTGCATCTTCGGGTTCATCTTGGGCTGGTACGGTCGAACCGCCCGCGCCTTGGGCCAGCGCCCCGGAGACCAGACTGGATTTTCCCGAACCTGATACACCGGTCACCGCGCAGAAAACACCCAAGGGGAATTTCGCGTCGACATCCACCAGGTTGTGCAGGTTCACCCCGCGCAGTTCCAGCCAGTCGGTGGCGTTGCGCAGGTTGCGCGCCGGTGCCGGAGAAGCGTCCAAGAACCGGCGAGTCACCGACTTTTCGACCTGAGCCAGACCGGCGACCTCCCCGCTATAAAGCACCTGGCCACCACCGCTGCCCGCCCCGGGTCCCACATCAACGATCCACTCGGCGCGGGTGACTACATCCATATTGTGTTCCACCACGAACACCGAATTACCCTCGTCCTTCAAGGCGGAAAGCACCTCGATCAGCGGTTGCACATCGGCCGGATGCAGCCCCGCCGAGGGTTCGTCCAGCACATAGATGACGCCAAATAATCCGGCACGCAGCTGCGTGGCAATGCGTAGCCGCTGCATCTCCCCCGGTGAAAGGGTTGGAGTACTGCGGTCTAGGCTCAGGTACCCCAGCCCGAGTTCTAGGAGCACTTCGATTCTGGCGAGCAGGTCGGTGCTGATCATGCTCACCACATCGGCTTGGGCCTCGCCACCGGTCACGGTCGCGAAGGGGCGCAAGAGCTCAGCCAAGGATTGCAACGAGCGCGCGTTGAATTCGGCAATGTCCAGCTCGGCGAACTTCACCCGAAGCGAGTCGCGGCGGAACCCCGTCCCGGAGCACTCGGCGCAGGGTTGCGAATGCATGAAGGCCAACGCCTTGGCGCGTAAATTCTCGCTCTTGGAGGTCGCCACGGTATGGCGCACATAGCGTTCGGCGCTCCAGAACCGTCCCTTATATGGTTTTGCTACACGATCTCTTTCGGGGGTCACCTCGACCACCGGTTGCTCCTCGGTGAAGAGCAGCCAGTCACGCGTTTCCTTCGGCAAGCTGCCGAAGGCAACGTCAATGTCGTGGCCGAGGTGGGTGGTGATATCGCGCAGGTTTTTACCCTGCCAGGCTCCCGGCCAGGCGGCAATCGCGCCGTCCCGGATGCTCAGCGATGGTTCGGGAACCAGCGACTGCTCGCTGACCGAGTGCACCGTGCCCACTCCATGGCATTGTTGGCATGCGCCGACAGCGGTATTCGTGGAGAAGGCATCCGAATCGAGCCGGGCCGCTCCTTGCGGGTAATCCCCGGCACGTGAGTAGAGCATCCGCACCGAGTTGGACAACGTGGTCAGCGTCCCGACGCTGGACCGGGAGCTGGCGGTCCCCCGACGCTGCTGCAAGGCGACCGCCGGCGGCAGACCAGAGATGAATTCAACCTTCGGGGCATGGCCTTGGGCGATCAATCGGCGCGCATAGGGCGCTACAGATTCGAGGAAGCGCCGCTGGGATTCGGCGAAAATTGTGCCAAAGGCCAAGGAAGACTTTCCTGAGCCGGAGACCCCGGTGAAAGCCACAATCGCGTCGCGCGGTATCCGCACTTCCACGTTATCCAAGTTATTCTCGTTTGCGCCGCGCACATGGATGTATCCGTCATGGTTTGCCGCCGCCTGGCTCGGTGCAATACTCTTCATCTTCCCCACAGTATGCGCCGCGAGCCTCACCGCCCAATTTCCACGCCGTGCGATTGGCTCTTGTGAACGCTAGTTACCCGAACCTGTCCGGTCGCTCTGGCTAGTCATCGCCACGGCACTCTGCCGCCGGGCAGCCTTGCCAGGTTTTCGAGAAGTATCCGACGATATCGATCCCTTCGGCGAACGGATATTCCTCAGCTACGGTGCCGTGGATAAATTGTGTCGCTTCGTTCAAGGCGAGGTGGAAGAAACGACAAACCGCTTCAAAGTTCCATACCTCCATGGTGAGTTCAACCAGCTGGGGGTGCGTCATCGCCCCACGTGTATCCAGCCTGAGCACTTCGGCGAATCCGTACACAATGTCGGCGCTGAGTTCATGCGCCGCGCCGCAGTCGCACCACGAGAGTCCTTTGTCAGGCATGGTCCAGATATCTGGCTGAATGCGTGCTTCGTTCTCGAGTTTCATCATGACCTCCCTTATAGTTTTCCTACTGGGATACTCAAATTACCCATGAAGGCCGACAGTTTGGAAAGTCTGCAACCCGACGTCTTGTCTAGTTTCAAGAAAATTGGCGTAGCCTCAGCTGGCGAACCTGTTCCGCTGGCGGTCGCCTTCTGATCGAGGAGAGCTGTGATGAATAAGCGTTCCCATCCAGATACCAGCGATGGTGCCCCGCATCGCCAATGGAACGAATTGCTCCAGGAAATGCGCGTGATGCAGACAGGTCTGCAGATTCTGGCAGCTTTTTTGGTGGTCCTGCCTTTCCAGGCGAGATTTGAAGTGCTCACCCACAAGGATGAAATTGTTTACGTCGTCTTGCTGGTCGCTGCGACCCTGCTGATCCTGCTACTGATTACCCCCGTGGCCGTTCACCGCTTTTTCTTTGGCCAGCGGCTGAAGGAAAAAACGGTAAACCTTGGCCATATCGTGCTAAAAATCGTGGGTATCGGGGTGGGATTGCTTGTCTCTGGCTGCGTCTGGTTCGTGTTGCAGGTATTCTTCGGCTGGGAAACCGGTGCTTGGATCGGTGGCTCGTTGATCCTGGTGACGTTGTTCTTGCTGCTTGCCTTGCCACGCATCCTGTTTCCAGGCAGACTCCAAGATGTTGGCCAAGCAAAGACCGGCGGCTAGCCCATCCGGTCCACATGACGTAGCATCCATCGCATTGGCGCGTGCCTGATAAATTTGGGCAATATCCGCGTGGCCAACCGCACGAAGGAGATGGCTCGCGCGTTGCGTTTGGCGGCCTTCGCGGAAAGCTCGTAGCCGAATTGTTCGCGCACCGTGGGTGGAAGCTGGGCGATGGTCACATCGCGCATCAAGGGCAGTCCAATGCGGATCCACCACGGGGCGTTGCTACCCAAAAAGAGTTCATCGGCCAGGCGACGAGTCTGTGGAGTGACGCTCAGCGTGTTGAGGGTTCGGTCGAAATACTCATCAAATTCGCCAAGGCTGTCCGGCCAGAAGTGAGCCGGCATTTGCAGAGCATCACCCAGAGCGGCGTACTGCCGGTACAGGTTCTCGTTGTCGCTGGATTCAGCCATGGGGAGGATTTCGGCGGCGATAACCCGTGCCGAGTCATAGAGGGTTGCGGCAACCCACATCTGCAATTTTGGGTCCATCGCCGAGTAGGCCGGAGTTTCCCGATCGGGGTTTCGCGTACCGTGTACCGGTTGATGCGCGGTGTTCACGTAGTCGATGATGGTTCTTTGCTGTTCTGGGGTCCCGTTGCTCAGCGCGTAAATATAGCCAAGGGTATGGATCAACCGGCCGAGCGGATTCGAAGCAAAATCAGAATGCTTGGCGATGGCCAAGCCAATCTGCGGGTGGGCGAGTTGCAGCAGGATCGCCCGTCCGGCGCCGAGCAAGAGCCCGGCTTCGGGCGCAATAAGGGAAAAAACCTCACCGTGTCGTCCTGCCATCTTGCGTTGCCTCATGAGGCCAATTCTAGGGACCAGCTTGTGAAACAACTATCTGGGCTTCCCCCGCGTAGCCGGCAAACATGAGGAAGCCCTGTCAGAATCTGGGAACAGAAGCATCAAGCTTCGTTCGTGGCCACGTACTTCAGCAGCTTCACGATGGTAAGCCCAGCCAAGAATATTATTCCCGCCCAAATTACCAAGCCTGCTTGCAACTGGCTAGGTTCATGGAATAGTGCTGGCACGGTCAGGATCACAGTTGCCGCGCCGATCGCCATAGCAGCAAATGCTGCATAAAAAGCTATCTTCATTGGCTATCCTCCATAAAAGATCGGCATGACGCTAACACCATGCTCATTCCGGTGCGCTTGCGAGTGAAGCGCTGTGCGCGATGCTAATCCAAGCTCCCGTCAACAGCAGCTCGTCTCGACTAACCCACCAGAAGAGAACCAAGCACATATCCCCTTACTGAGCTACCGGGTGCACGCGAATTAGGTTTGCAGTGGACTGCCGATCAGTTGATGTTCCAATGCATTTCTCTGTCTGGCAGACAGCAAAGCCGGTGCCGGCAGGCTGTTGGCACCGACTGGAAGCTGGTCGATCAGAAAGCCACGCCGCAGTGCAGAATCACGTTTGCGTAGGGGGTCGCTTCCCCGGTGCGCACAACGATCTTGGCCTGGGGCAATGCGGCTTTCAGCTCCTCATGGGAGATGAACCCCGGCTCGAGCCCCCGCGACACGCACAGTTCCTGGACCACCCCGCCCTCGGCCTCTGCAGCCAGGGTGCTTTGCTCAATCACCATGTTGCGGCTCAGCACCTGAAGCACCTGCTCGAAGCTGAGCAGACCCGGAGTCAGCGCCAGATCGATGACCACCGGACCTTCCGGAATCGGCAGGCCGCAATCGGCGATCACCACGGTGTCGGTGTGCCCGCACTTGGCCAGTGCGCCAAGCAGCGGGGCGTTGAGGATTTCGGATTTCAGCACGAAGGCTTCCTTAGGTCTTGCTCGAAATGGTCTTAGAGGTTCTCTAGCGAACGCGGGTAGGAGGCCTGGGCACCGTGCGCCTGCACGGTCAGGGCTGCGAACTTGCCCGCAAATTCTGCGGCTTGAGCCAAGCTATCGCCGTTGGCCAAGCGGGCGGCCAGCGCACCGGTAAAGGCGTCGCCGGCACCGGTTGTGTCCACGGCCTTGACCTTGACCGCTGGCAGCACGCGAACTTGGACTCCGCCGTTTTCTATTGGGACCCGGTCGGCGACCAGGCAACCGTTGGCACCGAGCGTGATGACCACGCTGGCGATGCCCTCATCAACCAGCATTCCGGCGAGGCGCTCATATTTGCTGTCGAAGCGGCGGGCAGGGTGCGGGTTCAGCTGCTGCAGCACGGCTTCGGCCTCATGCTCGTTGACCACCAGCGGGTTGGCCTTCAGCAGGTACTCGCGGTCCAGTTCGATCACCGGCGCCAGGTTGAGCACAACCCGGTCGGTGGCCGAATCCATGGCTGCCTTGATGCCGGAGGCAGGGATCTCGCCCTGCAGCACCAGGATCCCGTGCAACTCGCCGGCCGCGCTGACCGTGTCCGCGGTCACCGTCGAGTTGGCTCCGGAAACCACCGCGATGGAATTCTCCGCGGCCGCATCCACCTGGATGATCGCCACACCGGTGGGCTCGCTGGCGCGGGCCACGCGATCCAGCTTCACCCCGGCCTCTTCGAGCTGCCCCAGAGCGATTTCGGCGTGGGAGTCGTTGCCAACGGCGCCGATGAATTCGGTGGCGGCGCCGGCCAGCGCAGCGGCCAGCGCCTGGTTGGCCCCTTTGCCGCCGGGCGAGAGCTGGTAGGAATCGGCCAACACGGTCTCACCGCGGCCGGGCAGGCGGTTCATCAGTGCGGTGATGTCCACATTGCTCGATCCAACGATGGTGACTTGTACGTTGTCCTTCATGATTTTTCCTTAGCTTGTTGTAGCCGCATTGGCTCTCGACCGACGAAAGGGGTGCTGCCTGGAATTACTTGGTGGCGTACTCGGCGACGTTTTCGGTGTCAACGGTGTCTACCGCGACCTGAACGGTCTCTTCGACGGCTTCGTCCTTCATGGCCTTGGCCAGGATCTGCACCGACTGCTTGCCCAGCTCGGCTGGGTTCTGCGCGATGGTGGCAACGAGGGTTCCTGCCTCGACTGCCTTGAAGCCGTCCTCGGTGCCATCGAAGCCGACAACCTTGACGTCCTCGCCGGCCTTGTCGCCCAGCGCCTGGATGGCTCCGAGGGCCATTTCGTCGTTCATGGCCAGCACGCCGGCGGCGTCCGGGTTGGACTGCATCAGGTTGGTGACCACGTCCAGTGCCTCGGCACGGTCGAAGTTGGCGGTCTGGCTGGAAACGACCTCGATATCTGCGAATTCCTTCAGGCCCTTGGTGAAGCCTTCGCCGCGCTCGTTGGTTGCCGAAGCCCCTGGCACACCCTCAAGGATGATGATTTTGCCCTTGCCGTCGAGGGCTTCCGCCAGTGCCTTGGCCGCCTGCTCGCCGCCGGCGACATTGTCCGAGGCGACGAAGGAAGCGACCTTGGTCTCTCCCACCGAGCGGTCAACGGCGACGATCGGAAGCTCGGCCGCGACTACCGGAGCCAGACCGGCTTCCGCGGTTTCGGTGTCCACTGCGTTGATGATGACCCCGGCGCTGCCGTCGGTGGCGGCGGTGGCCAGCTGGTTCGCCTGGCTGGCCGAGTCGTTCTGCGCGTCGACCACCGACAGCTCGATGCCCTGCGCCTGGGCCTCGGCTTCTGCGCCGTCACGCAGGTCTACGAAGAATGGGTTGTTCAGGGTCGATACGGCCAGGGTCGCCTTGCCGCCCTCGGCGGCCGCTTCGCCGCGGCCACAGGCGCTGGCGCCGAGTACGAGGGCTAGTCCCAGGGTCAGGACGGTGGTCTTGCGTACGATGTGCTTCATCGGGTTCTCCTTTGAACTAAATGTTGGGTGGTTGATCAATAAAAGTCTTAGTGGCGCACGTTCTTGCGGCGCAGCACGTCGAAGCCCACGGCGATCGCGATGACCAGGCCGATGACGACCTGCTGCCAGAAAGCGGAGACCGAGAGCAGGTTCAGGCCGTTGCGGATGACCGCCAGGACCAGCGCGCCGATCAGCGTGCCGGAGATGCGTCCGACGCCGCCGGACAGCGAGGCGCCGCCGATGACTACCGCGGCGATCGCATCCAGCTCGTAGCCGCTGGCGAGGGTCGGCTGCGCCGAATCCAGGCGTCCGGCCAGGATCATGCCCGAGAGCGCGGCGAAGATGCCGGAGATGACGAAGACGGTGACCAGCACGCGCTTGACCGGGATTCCGGAGAGCCGGGCGGCTTCGGTGTTGCCGCCCACGGCGAAGGCGTTTTTGCCGATGATGGTGCGGTTCAGCACGAACGCCGCGACCAGGCCCGAGACGATCAGGATCAGGATCGGCACCGGCATGAAGCCCAGGTCCCCGCCCAGCCAGGACACCGCGTCGCCGGTGGCGATCGGCCGTCCGTCGGAGATGACCAAGGTCAACCCGCGCACGATGGTGAGCATCGCCAGCGAAGCGATGAAGGTGGGCAGCTTGCCGAAGGCGCTCATCGCCCCGGTGACCCACCCGCACAGTCCGCCGATGGCCAGGCCGACGATAATCGACAGCCCGTCGGGCAGTCCGGCGGTGGTCACCCAGTAGGAGGAGGTCATCGCCGAGATCGCGGCGATGGAGCCGACGGACAGGTCGATGCCGGCCGCGACGATCACGAAGGTCATGCCGAAGGCCATCACCGCGATGGTGGAGACCTGGATGCCGATGTTCATCAAGTTCGGCCCGGTCAAGAAGCGCGGGGTCGCGATGAACATGGCAAGGCAAAGAACAACCAGGCCGACTAGGGCACCGTTGTTGGCAAGGAATGCCTTGAAGTCAAAGCCCTTCTTGGGGGTGGTGGCTACGCTGCTCATTACTTCTTTCCCATTTCATCTTCGCGGTGCACATTGCTCACGGCCAAGGCCATGATGCTGTCTTGAGTGGCTTGTTCGGTGGCTAGTTCCCCGGCGATGCGCCCCTGGCTCATCACCAGGACGCGGTCGGACATGCCCAGCACTTCGGGCAGTTCGCTGGAGGCCATCAGCACGCAGCCCCCGGAGGCGGTGATCTCATTGATCAGTTCGTAGATCTCCACCTTTGCCCCGACGTCCACGCCGCGGGTTGGCTCATCGAGCAGCAGCACCTTCGCGCCGGCGGAGAACCAGCGTCCGAACACCGCCTTCTGCTGGTTGCCACCGGAGAGCGAGCGGATCGGCTGGTCGATATTTCCCATGCGGATGCGCAGCCGGACGGCGACGGACTCGGCGCGCGCCCGCTGGCCCTTGCGGTCCACCAGCCCGCCCTTGGCGGTGGCCGCCATCGTGGCGTAGCCGATGTTCTCGGCTACCGAGGCGTCCAGCACCAGCCCCTGGGTTTTGCGGTCCTCGGGCACATGGCCCAGGCCCGCGCGGGTGGCTGCCGCGACGTCGTTGCTCGGCAGTTTTTTGCCGGCGATCTTCACGGTTCCCGAAGAGTACTTGTCCGCGCCGGCGATCGCGCGGATCAGTTCGGTGCGCCCGGCTCCCATCAACCCGGCCAGGGCGACGACCTCGCCGGGGCGGACCGACAGCGAGATGTTCTCCAGCGCGCCGAGGGACAGATTTTCCACGCTCAGCAGCGCGGTGTCCCCGGGAACGGTTGCCTGGCGCGGGAACTGGGCGTCGATATCGCGGCCGACCATCAGGCGCACCAGTTCGCTCTCGTCGGTGTCCGCGGGCACGGTGGCAATGAATTTGCCGTCGCGCAGCACGTTGACGAAGTCGCCGATCTCGGCGATCTCATCCAGGTGGTGGCTGATGAACACCATGCCCACGCCCTTGGCCTTGAGCTGGTTCACTACCTCGAAGAGGCCTGCGATTTCCGCGTTGGTCAGCGCCGCGGTCGGCTCGTCGAGAATCAGCACGCGGGCGTCCAGGGACAGTGCCTTGGCGATCTCCACCAGCTGCTGCTCGGCCAGGCCGAGGTCCCCCACCGGGGTGTTCACATCGAGGTTCAACCCCAGCTGGTCCAGAGCCTCGCGGGCGATGCGGCGCATCTCGCGGCGGTTGATGATGCCAAAGCGGCGCGGCACTCGGCCCAGGGTGATGTTCTCGGCGATGCTCATCGAAGGCACCAGGTTCAGTTCCTGGTGGATGGTGGCGATGCCCAGGGCCTCGGAGGCCTTGGTATCCGGGATCTTCACTTCCTTGCCGTCCATCAGGATGCGCCCGGAGTCCGCGGTGTGCACTCCGGCGATCATCTTGATCAGGGTGGACTTGCCCGCGCCGTTTTCGCCGAGCAGGACCGAGACCTTGCCGGCGTGGACCTCCACTGTGACTTCGTCGATCACTTGGACGGGGCCGAACGATTTGCAGACCCGGTCCAGGACCAGTAGAGCGTCATTACTCATGGGCGTGGCTTTCCTTCCATCACTGGTGTTGCTTGAGCGGCCACCGAGGCGCGCGCGGTAAATTTGCTTTGCAGCTCGTGGGGTGCCGGGTTCTCGCCCTGCATGACCGCGGTCAGGGAGGCGACCGCGAGCTTTCCCATAAGCCCCAGATCGTGGCTGATCGTGGCGATCGGCGGGTCATGCAGCAGCATCGCGTCGACCTCATCGAAGGTGATCACCGACAGCTCGGCGCCCACGCGGAGGCCCGCTTCGCGCCAGACGGTGAGCGCGCCGATGGCCATCGGCGCGTCGGCGATGATCACGGCGCTTGGCTTGGCGCCGTGGTTCAGCAGCCAGCGCGCCGCCTCGGCACCGGAGGCGGGCTTGAAGTCGCCGACGAAGTGCAGCGCTTCGTCGTGCTGCAGGCCGTTCGCGGCAAGCGCCGACTTGAAGGAGCTGTAGCGTTCCAGCGCGGTGGAAGCGTGCTTCGGCCCGCCGATGAACGCGATCTTGGTGTGGCCCAGATCCTTGAGCGTGGCTACCGCTTGGTGGACCGCCTCGGTGCTGTCCGTGGTGATTGCCGGGACGCTGCTTCCGCGCAGCGCGCGGTCCACGAAGACCGTGGGGATGCCGCTGGAAAGGACACGGTGCATCATCAAGCTGGGCGCATCGGCTTCTTCGTCCAGGCCTTGCGGGACGATGATCAGCCCGTCCACGCGGCGCGAAAGCATGGTTGCCAGGAAGTCGTCTTGCTGGGTGGAGTCTTCGTTGGCGTTGCCCATGAAGGTCATCAGGCCCGCGGCCCGCGCATGCTGTTCCACAGAGTGCGCCAAGTCGGAGAAGTAGGGGTTGCGCACATCGGAGATGAGCAAGGCGATGGAGTCCGTTTTAGTGGAGCGCAGGGAGCGGGCTTGCGCGTTGGGCATGAAGCCCAGCTCGCTGGCTGCTGCCTCGACCTTGGAGCGGGAGGCCGGAGAGGTGGCCGGGTGACCGGAGAGGACGCGCGAGGCGGTGGCAACAGATACACCTGCTGCGCTGGCGACGTCCTTGATGGTGACCGCATTCATGGCCGATAAGCTCCCTTGCTTACTCATGTAATCGATTCCATGGAATCGATTACACAGTCTTCCCTACGAAAGATTTCTAGTCAAGGCCGGCCCTGCGTCATCCACATGAGCAAACCCGGCGCACGCCGGGGACCCGCCCGCGACCAGCAAGTTTCGAAGGAAGCACGAACTGGTCACCGAAAAACTCAGATTTATTCCGCCGGATCGGCGGCTCCCCTGCGCCCGGTGCGCGCAGTTGACTATGATGAAAGCGTGTCGGTAACTCAGCTTTCGGATAGTGCGCAGAATTATCTCAAGATCATTTTCAGTCTGAATGAATGGTCTGATGAGCCGGTGACCCCAACCGTCATCGCCGAGAAGGCCGGGGTGAAGCTGTCCACGGTATCCGGTGCCATGGCCAAGCTGCGTCAGCAAGGCTTATTGGACCACGCGCCCTATGGCGCGGTCTCGCTGACCGCGCGCGGCCGTGAATACGCCGTCACCATGGTGCGCCGGCACCGGTTGATCGAGACTTTCCTGGTGCAGATGCTCGGCTACCGCTGGGACCAGGTCCACGATGAGGCCGAGCAACTTGAACATGCGGTTTCGGAATTCATGATTCAGCGCATCGACGAGCTGCTCGGGCACCCGACCCGTGATCCGCATGGGGATCCGATTCCCACCGCGGAGGGCGCGGTCTCCACTCCGGTCGCAATCCTGCTCGCCGAAGCGCAGCCGGGGCAAAAGGTGACGGTGGAGCGGATCTCCGACTCGGATTCCGAACTTTTGCAGTATTTCTCCGAGAACGGCATCACGGTCGGCGCGCGGCTAACCATCGCCACCGGCGCCCCGTTTTCCGATACCTTGGAGGTCTCGGCGAACGGCAGCGACTCGGTGATCCGGCTCGGCACCCGGGCCACCGAATCGGTCTGGGTTTCTTCCCTGCCCTGATCCGTCGCCGAATGCGCCGCTATTTGGCGGCGGCTTCCAAGGTTTTGCGGCGGCGCAGCAACATGAGCCGGTGCGCCACCAGTCCCTGCCGCGGGCTGAACAGGTAGACCAAGACGAAGATCGCGCCCTGCGAGAGCACCACCATGCCACCGGTTGAAGCATCCACGTAGTAGCTGACGTACACTCCGATGATCCCAGCCAACGCGGCAAGGCCCGGAGCGATGATCAGCATCTTGCCGAAGCTGTTGGTCAGCAGATAGGCGCTGGCCCCGGGGATGATCAGCATCGCCACCACCAGGATGACCCCCACTGCCTGCAGGGCCACCACCGAGGTCATGGCGAGCAGGCCCAGGAGCACCGCCCCGATCAACCGCGGATTCATCCCCAGCGCGTGCGCGTGGGTCGAGTCGAAGGCGTACAAGGTGAAGTCCTTGCGCTTCAAGACCAGAATCAGGAAGGTCACGGCCCCAAGGATGATGACCTGCCAGAGATCTGCGGCCGAGACTCCCAGCAGATTCCCGAAGATGATGTGGTTCAAATCCAGATGGCTCGGGGTGACCGAGATCAGCACCAGGCCGAAGGAAAAGAGCGTGGTGAAGACGATGCCGATGGCCGCGTCTTCCTTCAGCCGGGAGGTGTCCCGGACTCCCCCGATCAGCGCCACGGCTAGGAAGCCGAAGACCAGGGCCCCCAAAGCGAAGGGCGCGCCGACAATGTAAGCGAGCACAACCCCGGGCAACACCGCATGGGAGACCGCATCTCCCATCAGCGACCAGCCGATCAGCACCAGCCAGCAGGAGAGCACCGCGCACAGGATCGCCGCGATGACCGTGACGGCGAGCGCTCGCACCATGAAGGTGTAGCTCAGCGGTTCGGCTAATAACTCGATCAGATTCATGCTGCGCCGCCTCGGTTCATCGGATCCAGGCCAAAGGCCATGGCAAGATTTTCAGGTTGCAAGACCAATTGCGGGTCTCCTTGCATCAAGACCTTGCGCATCAAGAGGATCGCTTGGTCCGCCAAGGTCGGCAAGGCGTGCAGGTCATGGGTTGAGATCAGCACGCTTCCGCCCTGGTCCGCCACCTCGCGCAAGAGCTTGGTGATTGTCGCTTCGCTGCGCTTATCCACTCCGGCGAATGGTTCATCCAGGAGCATGATGTTTGATTCCTGGGCAATGCAGCGGGCCACGAAGGCGCGCTTCTTTTGCCCGCCGGACAATTGCCCGATTTGCCGTCCCGCATGCTCGGCCAGGTCCACGCGTTCGAGCGCGGCGTCCACCGCGATCTGGTCCGCCTTTTTCGGACGCCTGGTGAAGCCCATATGCCCGTAGCGTCCGGTCATCACGACCTCGCGCACCGAGATCGGGAAGTCCCAGTCGACCGCCTCATTCTGCGGGACGTAGCCGATAGCCCCGGATTTCCGCGCCTGCAGCGGGCTGGACCCGTTGACCAGCACCTTGCCGGTATCGGGCTTGAGCAACCCCATAATGGTTTTGAATAGCGTAGATTTTCCGGAACCGTTCATGCCGACCAATCCGCAGACGGATCCGCGCTCCAATTGCACCGAGGCCTTATCGAGGGCGAGGACCGTTCCATAGTGAACCGTCGCTGCGTCAACGTCGATTGCAAGTGTCATTTGAGTTCTCCTCGGAGGGCACGGGCGATGGTTTGCGCGTCATGGGTGATGAGGTCCAGATAGCTGGGCACCGGACCGTTGGGCTCGGAGAGGGAATCCACGAAGAGCGTTCCGCCATACGCGGCGTCGGTGGATTCGACCACGCGCTGCATGGCGGAGTCGGAGACCGTCGATTCGCAGAAGACCGCGGGAACCTCGTGCTCGCGAATGTAGTCGATGGCTGCCGCGACCTTGCGCGGGGTGGCCATGGATTCGGCGTTGACCGCCCAGAGATATTTTTCGCGCAGTCCGGCATCGCGGGCCAAATAGCTGAAGGCCCCTTCACAGGAGACGAGCACGCGTTGCCGCTCCGGCACTTGGGCGAGGTCTGCCGCTAGCTGGTCCTGGACCGCTTGCAGCTTGTTCTTATAGATTTCGCCATTTGCGGCAAAGTCCGCCGCGTGCTCGGGATCGAGTTCGCTGAAGCCTTGGACCATATGGTCCACATAGATCTTGACATTCAGCGGACTCATCCAGGCATGCGGGTTGGGTTTGCCGATACCGGCATCTTCGGCGATGGAGATGACCTCCACCCCGTCGCTGACCGTCAGGTGCGGTGCCGGATTGTCGTGGACAAATTGCTCGAACCAGGCTTCCAGATTCAGCCCGTTGTCGAGGATCAGATCCGCGTGGGAGGCACGTCGCAGGTCGTCCGGGGTTGGTTCGTAGCCATGGATTTCGGCCCCCAGCTTTGTCACCGATTCCACGCGCAGATGTTCGCCGGCAACATTTTCTGCGATGTCCGCAAGGACCGTGAAAGTCGTCAGCACCACCGGACGGCCGTCCTGCGCGGGCTTCACTTCCGGCTCCTTGGACGCACCGCATCCGCCGAGCACCAGCGCTAAAGCGCAGGTCAGGGTCAGGGCGCGCAGAAGCCGCGACCCATGTCGTCTACTTTGCGCTGTTTGCACCGTTGCCCACACCATTTCACATTTGATCGCCACGAAAAATCCGCTTGCACACAGCATAATGTTTGAGGGGTCAAACATTCAAATTTGGTGACGCAATTATTGTGAAATATATGTGGTTGCTAGACCCCTGCCAGCGTGTTGATCAGCCGCGCTGCGGTGCGCGCGGTACGTCCGTCCAGATCAAAGCGCGGGTTAAGTTCGACCACATCGACCAGGGCAAGCTTTCCGCTTTGTGCAACTTGCCGGCAGACCGCATGGATTACCTCTAGCGGAACCCCATAGGCTGCTGGCGCGCTCACCCCGGGCGCAACCGCGGCGGGCAAGACGTCGAGATCGATCGTCAGATACAGCTGATCGATGCCCTGCAGGAAAAGATCTACGAACTCGGCGACCTGCCCCAAAGATCCTGCCCCGCATTGCTCGTCGAGCAGATACGTGACGCCGAGGGCCTTTGCCTCTTCGAATAGCAGCCGCGTGTTATTCGGCTGGCTGATGCCAAGAACCGCATAGTTGAATTCTCGTCCGGCGGCGTGCATATCGTTGGCTATGTCCTTGAACGGTGTCCCGCTGCTTCGCCGTGGTGCGCTGCGCAGGTCGAAGTGCGCATCAAGATTGAGAATTCCGATGCGGGCATCCGGCTGGTGCTGAAGCCGATCAAAAAGGCCGCCGAAGGATCCGTAGGCCGTCTCATGCCCGCCCCCGAGGACTACGGGAAGCATCCCGGACTTGAGCAGCTGGCTCACGCTCTGGGCTAGTCGCCGCTGGCCTGCCTCAAGCTCGTCGCCGACCACCACGATGTCACCGGCGTCGCACACCATGCGCGATTCATGGATGGCAAGCGAGCTGAGCGCGGCACGCAGGGCGGCTGGCCCTTTGGCTGCGCCGATTCTTCCCTGGTTTCGCAGCACTCCTGCATCCGAGGCGAAGCCGAGGAGGGCCACCGGTCGGCCACCTGCCTGCGGTGCGGGCATCCCGGAGGGCCCGGTGGCGACGTGCTGATGCCAGCGCAGGTGCTGCTTGCCGGTCCCATCGATGCGACCGCTCCAGCCTGCGGCTGGTCGGTCTACCTGAATTTCCGGATTGTGCACATATTTGTCCATCTCACCAGCAGACCAGATGCATGCCGGCGCGCACTAGGCCTGCCACCGTTGCCAGTCCGAGATTTCGGACTACCCTCCTTGGGTTGGCTCCTCGCGGCACTTTTGGGGCCCTCGGCGGCAATGCCGCGAGCCCCTCCGGCGGAGCAGCTTTCACGCTCAGCGTCGCAGCGCGCTGAGATCCAGCCTGCCGTCGGTGCCCGAATCCCCGTAGACCTCGACGTGGATGTGGTCCAAATGCAGGGTGGTGTCGTTCCAGTTATTCGAGAACTGGTTTCCGTACTTGCCGGACCCGGAGTACGCAGTCCAGCCTGTCGTCGGAAGCCAAATCCGGTCCTGCCAAATGAGGTAATAGATACCCAGTTGAGCGCGGTTGTCGATCAGGAACTGGGCCAGCTCATCGCCTTCAGCGATCCGGCGCTTGTTCTTGTAGTCCCGGATCATCAAGTCCACTGCTTTGCCTGCGCTATGCCCGGCCGAGCCGCTGCGAATCGTGTGGATGCCGCTGACCGTGTCGCGGAATCGGCCGTCGATTGCCTTCATGACGCGTCGCGCATCCGGTTGGAGGGCCGCCGGGGCCCGCCGGGATAGGTAGCTTTCTTTGATCCATCCGCTGCCTCTGGAAGTTTTCACCTTCGTCCAGCCAGTGCTGGACGTCAAATATGTGACCTTCTCGCCCGAAGGAACGACGCCTTTGCCCCGGTGGTGGACCCCGGCGCCAGCCCGTAGGTTGACGTTGGCTGTTGTCCATCGGTAGCTGTTGCTCTGCTGCTTGTCGGGCGCAGGCTTCGTGGGCTCGGCAGCCGAGAGGTAGCCGGAGCTGATCCACCCGATGCCTTCGGAGGTGCTCACCCGCGTCCAGCCGTTGGCGCTTCCGTGTGCGGTGACCGGCTGGTGCAAGGTGATCACCCCCAGGGACTGGTGCGCCCTGGAGTAGCCAGCGCGCAAGTGCACGTTGCTTGTAGTCCAGCGTTTGAGCCTGTTCAGCGGTTTGTAGGCGCTGTTGACCAGCGCGCTGGATGCTATCCAGCCGGTGCCTCGGGAGGTTTTCACCTTGGACCACGAGCCGCTGGCGGTGTAGAACCCAACCTTCTGCCCGGCACGGATGGTGCCAGAGGATTTGGCTTTTGCCGAAGCGCTGGCGCGCACCGCCACGGATTGCACCGTCCAACGATGGCCTTTGAGGACGTTGCCGACGGGCTTGCTCGCGGTCAGGTCCCGGGTGGCCACCCAGCCGGTACCCTTGGATGATTTGATTCGGGACCAACCGTTGGAGGTGCCATGCAGGGACACCTTTTCGTTTTTGGCCACGGTGCCTAGCCGCCGGCTCGATCCAGCGTTGCCCGAGCGCAGTGCCGTCTGCTTCACGGTCCAGCGGGATGCGGCGGAATGGGGCTTGTAATAACTGCTCACGAGGCTGCTGGTGGGCACCCAACCGGTCCCGCGCGTTGTCTGCACCTTGGACCAAGACCCCTTGCTCAGGTAGAGGCCGACCTTGTCGCCGGCCTTGATCATCCCCAAGGATTTGGCCTTGTTCCAGTTGCCCTGGCGCACCACGGTATGAGTGATCATCCACCGATTCCCAATGAGCTTATCGACCCTTGGCTTCGTGCTGGATAGCTGCTTTGCGGATATCCATCCCCTGGCACCGGACGCGGAGACATAAGCCCAGCTTCCCGAGGTGCGCAACCATTCGAGCTTTGCACCGGCCCCGACACGGGTGACGGTGGATGCCTTCGTGGAAGCTGATTTGTAGACCGTTTGCGCGGACTTCGTGTACCGATGCACTGCGGCCGGAAGGGACGTGGAAAGCTGGTTGGTCGGTACGAACCCGATCGTGCGTCCGGCCTTAATGCGTGTCCAAGCTCCCGAAGACCCGAGTCGTTGAACCTTGGTTTTACGGATCACACCGGTCAGCGAAGGCGCTGCGGCAGAGGCCTTCTGACGCAGGGGCTGGAAAGACTTCAGGTAGCGATAAACGCTTGCCTTGGGCTTGGACTCGCTGGGAACCCCAACCGTGGTCAGGTATTTTGATGAGACCCATCCGGTCCTCTTCGCAAAACTTACTTGGTCCCATCCGGAGCTGCTCCGGATCACCGATAGCGTGGTATTTTTCGGAATCACCAGCTGCGCGGCGGATGTGCTTGACGCGGTTTTCCGCAGAATCAAATTCGCCGTGGTCTTCTTGGAGATCTTCGCTTTCACCGCGGAAATTTCCACCGCGGATTCCGGTCGAATCTGCGCTGAAGCGGCAGCCGGCATTCCCAGCCCCACGGTTAATACCGCTGCGAGCGCAAGACTCAGTACACGGTTGGCATGCATGAAATTATTTACCTTCGTGACAAGGCATTTCTGCCGATCCTCAGTGGCTCACGAAAGTGAACAGCCATCCGCTGTGGTGACATGACTGTTACCGCCAAAAAGAATCATGACACACAAATGAGGCTCGCGGATACCCGAGCTAAAGCTGAGCTCTACGACTCAGCGCAGAGAACAAATGCGGTGGTCGAGCCGGGTTCAATTTCGGTTCGCCCGGCGTCCTGGATCACCGGACCGGACGCTTGAGCGGAGAGCCGATCAAACTCGTTGCGCGGCAGCTGCTTGATGCCAACCGGCGCGTGGACTTTGAGCCAACCTTCGATGATGGTTGGCCGTGCCTCGGTCAGCCAGGCGAAGAGCGCATGGGCTGCTTGCGCGGCGGCTTTACCCGTAGACATGTCCAAGGACTTGTTCAGCACGATGTTCACCGAGGCGACCAGCGCCTCGTCGCTTTTTGGCAGCTCGGTTCCGGAGACCTGCAGCTTGGCGATCAGCTTGGGCAAGTCCGTGGCGGGAAGCGGTGGCAACCCGACGGCTTGGGCCTTGCCCACCTCGCTGATCATCTGTTCGGGGAACATTTCCAAGACCTTGGCGAACATCTTCGGATTCGCGCGGCGCACCGATTTCGCGAAGGCCTGGCTAGCCCAGGTCTGCCATTCCGGGTTCTGCGGATTCTGCAGGTAGGCAATGACCGCGGCCCGGGCCACCGCCGAGATCCCTTCATCCTCGGTAGACGGATCTTCCTTATCGATCCGCAAGATGATGGGTTGCACTAATTCGAAAAGTTCTCGTTCAGTTTGCTCGCTCACCACTTCATTCTATGTGCGGCGCCCCTGCCCTGCTCCGCTAGCCCATTGCATGGGCCGGGGCTGCGCCTTGAGCAGGCGCTCCAGCGGTGCGCGGAACCCGGATCCGGCGTAGGATGCAGGCATATTGGAATGGTGCCGAAAATTCTGTTCCAGCATTGATGTATCACCGCGGAGCCTCATCCCTCCTAAGTCTCAAGAACTCGACCTTGAGAGGACCATCATGACCGAGCACTTGACCGTCGCCAGCAATCCCTTCCCCCACCTTGACCCGCTGGTCGCAGCGGCCTGGAACTTTCGCACGGTGGTGCCGCATTCCGGCGGTGCGACCGCCTATGTGGCCAATTCCCTGCTGCTCCTAGCGGAGCCGAGCACGATCGCCGGCCGCCTCGCAGCCATCAACAAGGTGGCCGGTGAGCTGGGGATCAAGGTGGAGGCCACGCCGCTGGGCATCGAGCCCGGCCGGGAACAGGCCCCGGTGAAGCTCGCACCGCCGGTCAGCCGGCTGGTGCTGCATGGCGACCCGGAGGATGTCGACGCCTGGCAGCTGCTGAGGCGGCTGCGCCGGGCGGGGGCCGCTGACGGGGTGGCCCTGGACCACGCGCTGGTCGCCACCCCGTACTACGCCGGGGTGCCCTACTATGCGGGCGTGCCTTATTACGCTGGCGTCGCCGGGGCGCCGGCCACCAGCTACGGAGCACCGGGGATGGGCGGTCGGACCCCGGTGTCGGTGGTGCTGCCGGACCCGCTCGACGGCCGCCCGCGCACCAAGCGCGCGCCCGTGGTGGTCGTGCCGGACACCGGCCTGGAGCAGCATCCCTGGTTCCAGGACCCGGCCACCGCGACCGCAGAGGTCCACGTCGACGGGCAGCTGCTGGGGCGGCACGGGACGGTACCGGGCTGCGCGGTCCCCGAACCGGTGCGCAACCCGCTGGACGGCACGCTGCCGCCCTTCGCCGGCCACGGGACGTTCATCGCCGGGCTCATCCGCCAACGCTGCCCCGAGGCCCGCATCCTGGGCATCCCGGTCATGGCCGACGACGGCGTGGTTTCCGAATCCTGCCTGATCGCCACGCTCCAGTCGCTGCGCACCGGCCAGCTCTCCGCCCTTGCGTCCGGAGACCAGGCGGAGCTCATCGACGTGCTCAGCCTCTCGCTCGGCTACTACCACGAGGCCCCGGCGGACCGGCTTGCCGATGCCCCGCTGCGCACGCTGCTCGAGGACTTCGGCCGCCTCGGCGTGCTGGTCGTCGCCTCGGCCGGCAACAACTCCACGACCGCCCCGATGTACCCGGCAGGCTTCGCCGCCGGACCTGCCGCCGCCGGGCTGCTTCCGTTGTGCTCGGTCGGCGCGCTGAACCCGGACGGCAGCGTCGCCTACTTCAGCAACGCCGGGCCATGGGTCAGCTGCCACCGCCCCGGCGCGGCGCTGGTCTCCACGATGCCCACGCACCTTGGCGGGGACCGGCAGATGATCGCCGCCCTGCAGAATTCCGGGCTGCCGCGCGCCACGCTGGACCCAGATGACTTCACCGGCGGCTTCGGGGTGTGGAGCGGCACCTCCTTCTCCGCCCCGGTGCTCGCCGCCGAGCTCGCCCGTGCCCTGGCCGAGACCGCCGCCACCGGGCTGGCCGAACGCCTGGAACGCGGATGGACGGCGCTGGGAACCACGCTGGGCTGGCAACGGCCATGACCGGGGATACTGACCTCGTCGATCGGGCCGCAACCCTCTTCGAAGAGTTCCGCGGCGGCCGGCGCGAACTGCTCGAAGAGCTGGTGCGGCTGCTGAATCCCACGCTGTGGCATCTGGCCCGCAGCTGCCGGCTCGAGCGCGCCGACGCCGAGGATGTGGTCCAGACCGCCTGGCTGCGGCTGGTGGATCGGGCGGAAACCATCCGGGACCCGCAGACCGTGCTCGCCTGGCTGGGCACCACGGTGCGGCGCGAAGCCTGGCGCGTGGCCCGCGATCGCGGGCGCACCCAACCCTGGGAGAACCCGGAACCCGGTGCAGCAGACCTCGGCCCCGGCCCCATGCCAGGTCCGGCCGAGGCGCTGCTGCGCGATGAGGCCCGGCGCACGCTCTGGGCGCACTTTTCCCGGCTGACGCCGCGCTGCCAGGCCATCCTGCGCGTCATCAGCCGCGGCGGAGCGCCGGACTACGCCGCCCTCTCCGCGGCGCTGGGCATCCCGGTCGGGTCCATCGGCCCCACCCGCGGGCGCTGCCTGGACACCCTGCGCACCTACCTGACCGCCGACCCGGCTTGGAGCACCCAATGAACGAGCAATTCGAGCCGCACCAGCGGCCCCTGGACGGGCTGGATACCGCGATCCTGGAGCAGCTCGCGGCGATCTATGACACCTTGGACCCGCCGCCGCCCACGCTGGACGACACGGTGCTCTTTGCGCTCTCCCTGGCCACCCTCAATGCGGAGCTTGCCACATTGCTGGAAGGCCAGGCTCCGGCGCTGCGCGCCGCCGAAACCAGCGCCACCGACTCGGTCACCTTCACCAGCTCGGCCTTGCAGCTGATGGTGTCCACCGCGCCGGAGCCGGACGGGTCGCTGCGCGTGGATGGCTGGGTGACCGGCGGCGGGCTCGACGTGGCGCTCTACGCGGGCAGCACCGCGCACTGGGCAACCTCGGATGTGAACGGCCGGCTGCTCTGGCGCTCGATCCCGCACGGGCCGATCCGGTTCCTGCTGCGGCCCGCGGACCCGGAGGCGAAGCCGGTGCTGACACCAGTCATCGAGTTCTAGTTATGCCGCTTGAGGACCACCTGTCGGCGGCAACCGAAGCCTACCGGGGCGCCCGGGCGGCCATTGCTGCGTACCGGCTGCCCGAGGCAGGCGCGCTGCTGGGCACCGCCCGCCGGCACCTGGCCGCGCTGCCCCGGCCCGAGCGCATGGACCTCGATCAGCGGATCCGGCTCACCGAATCCTGGCTGATCTGCGATGCGCGCGGGCTTCCCGCGGCGCTGGCGCAGATCGAGGCGGTATTGCAGGAAGCCGCCACCGCCGCAGACGACAATCTCGTGGCGCTCGCCCGCATCCAGGCCGGGGTGCTCCACGCCAGAGCCGGAAACTTCGAGGAGGCACTGGAACAGCTGCGGCCCGCGGTGAAGTACGCAACACGGCTCCCGCTCGATGACCGCGTGCGGCTGCTGCTGAACAAGGGCACCATCGGTTCGCAGACCGGCGCCCTGGCCGAGGCCGCCGCGGACCTGCGCGCGGCGGCGGAGCTGGGCAAGGACCTGCCGGCCTACCGGTTCATGGCGCTGCACAACCTGGGATTCGTCGAGTATCTGCGCGGGGACCTGCCAGCGGCCCTGCAGCTCATGGCACAAGCCGACGGGCTCGAGGTCGAGGTGGACCGTTCCGTCGCGCGCCACGACCGCGCGCGCGTGCTGCTGGAGGCCGGGCTCATCGAGGAGGCGACCGAGCTCTTCGAGCAGGCCGTGGCCGAGCTGCAGCTGGCCGGGCTGGCCGAAGAATGGGCCGAAGCCCGGCTGGACCAGGCCCGCTGCGCCGCGCTCGCCGGAGACCCCGGCCAGGCGGTCCGCCTCGCCGAGGGGGTCCTGGCGCAGGCCGCGGGGCGCGGCGAAACGGCCCGCACCCAGGAGGCCCGGGCCGCACGGCTCGAAGCGCTGGTCCTGGGCTCCGGGCCCGGGAAAGCGCAGCTTGCGGCGCAGGCCGCGGCCCTGGCCGCCGATGCCCGAGCCACCGGACGGCCCTGGCTCGCGGATCGGGCCGCCGCCCTGCAGCTGATCGCCGCCGCGGAGGGACCCGAGCCGGAGCTCGGCGATCCGCAGGCCCTGCGCGGCCTGCGCCGCATGCGGGCCTCCCCCTACCTTTCCACGCGCCTGCTGGCCGTCCTCGCAGGGCTCTGCACCACCACGGACCCGGCGCGGCGCGGCCGCCTGCTGCGCGCCGCGGCGCGGGATACCGCCGCCGCCCGGGCCGGCATGGCAAGCCTGGATCTGCGTACCGCCGTCGCGGTCCATCTGGCCCCCATCATGCGCTCCGATCTAGAGCGGGTGGCTGCCAGCGGCGACGGCTGGGCCGCCTTGCGGGCTACCGAACGCTGGCGGGCGGCGCTCGCCGAGGTGCCCTCGGTCCTGCCGCCCGCGGACGACGCGGCCGCCGCCCTGTTCGCCACGCTGCGCCGGCTGCGCGAAGAGCTGCGCACCGCCGCACCGGGTCCGGCAGGTGCCCTGCGCGTCGCGGCCGGCAGAATCGAAAGGCAGCTGCGCGAGCACCACTGGACCCACCGCACCCATGAACCGGAAGGCCTGCCCGGGCCGGTGGGCCGTGCCGAGCTGTCAGCGGTGGGCGTGCTCAGCTACTTCTGGTCCGCGGACGCGCTGCATCTGGTGCAGCTGGCGCCTGGCGCTCCGGCGCGGTTGCTGCCGCTGGCCGGGCGGGCAGAGGTTTCCGACCTGATCGCCGCCGCCCTGGCCGACACCGCGGCGGCCGGCAACGCGCCGGCGGGCCCGCTGTCCCGCGCGGTGCGCTCCTCGCTGAACGCCGCGCTGCAACGGCTCGAGCAACTGGTGCTGCCCGAGGACCTCGGCAACGCCCCGCTGGTGATCATCCCCAGCGGGGAGCTGGCCAGGCTGCCCTGGGGCATGCTGCCGCGGCTGCGGCACCGCGGTTTCACGCTCAGCCGCTCGGTTGCGGCTTGGGCTGCCGGCGGCGTCAGGCTTGCCGGCCCACCCAGCGTGGCCGTGGTTGCCGGTCCCGGGCTGGCGCTGGCCGAAGCCGAATGCGCGGCGGTGGCCGGCTGCTGGGCCGGCGCCCGGCCGGTCCCCGCCGAACCGGCCGCGCTCAAAGCCGCCCTGGCCGCCTACGACGTCGTCCACATCGCCGCCCACGGGCAGCACCGGGAAGACAGCCCGCTCTTCTCCTCGCTGCGGTTGCACGGCGGTTCGCTGTTCGCCCACGAGCTGGAGCAAGTGCCGATCCGCGCCTCGCTGGTGGTGCTCTCCGCCTGCAGCGCCGGGCGGGGGCGGCTGCGCCCCGGGGACGAGGCGCTGGGCCTGACCTCGAGCCTGCTCGCCATGGGGGTGGGCGCCGTCGTGGCACCGCTGACCGACATCCCCGACGCCCTGGCAGAGCGGACCATGGCAGGCCTGCACCGCCGGCTCGCCTCCGGGCAGGAGGGGCCCGCGGCGCTCGCCGCGGCCTGCGACGGGCCGCTGGAGCGCAGCTTCGCCTGGTTCGGTTCCGACTGGCGGGCCGGCCCGGGCAGCTGAGCGGAAACTTTTTGGGCGGCGGTGTATCACCGGCCGCCGCCGGCGCTCCTAGGGGGTGCGGCGCAAAGGGGCGCCGCATCCGTTATCGGCTCCAGGAGCAATCCAATGTCAGAGAACAATGAGGCGCAGGCCTACTACTACGCCGACGGCGAGCGGGTTCCGCTGGCCGCATCACCGAACTTCGTCGCCATCCATGCAGACGCGGATCAGGCCGAGGCCATGAACGCCCGCGCCGCGGCGGCATCCCACGACCCGCAGCACCCGGTCCAGCTGCTGCGGGTCACCGACCAGAACCTCGTGGTCATGCGCGTCGAGGACGCGCCGCTCGCGCGGCCAGCCGGGGCGCAAGCCGCCGCGGAGGCCGGGGCAGTGGACATCTACGAGCCGGTGGCCGCGCAGGCCGGGGACGGCGAAGACGCGCCGAGCGCGCTGATCGACCAGGGCGAGCTCATCGCCAAGTTCGAGCCCGGCGCCGACGCCGCGGCGAAGCTCATCAAAAAGCACCATCTTCAGACCGTCCAGGAGGACTACCCGGAGCCCGGCGCTTACCTGCTGCGCACCACCCGCGCGCCGGACTCCGCGCTGGCCATCGCCAACGAGCTGCACGAGCAGGAGGGCGTGGAGTACGCCGTGCCGAACTTCGTGCGGATCGCCCCGCGGCTGACCAGCACCCTGGAGGAGCTCGTGGAAACGGCCGAGCCGAACGGCACCGGCCCGGCGTTCACGCCCAACGACCCGCTGCTGCCGGCGCAGTGGGGCATCAGGAAGATCCGCTGCCCCGAGGCCTGGGACATCACCCGCGGCAGCTCCGCCATCTCGGTGGCGGTCATCGACGAGGGCGGCAACGCGCACGAGGACTACGTCCTGGCCCCGGGCTACGACGCCCGCTTCAACGACCCGAACCCGGCCCCCAGATCGGCCGATGGCCACGGGGTGGCCTGCGCCGGGATCGTCGCGGCCACCGCCCACAACGGGCGCGGCATTGCCGGTGTCGCGCCGAACAGCCGGGTGCGGCACATCCGCATCGCCTACGGCATCGGCAACGGCTTCTGGTCCACCACCGACGCCATCATCGCCGCCGGCGTCCGCAAGGCGGTCGACCTCGGGGCCGATGTGCTGTCCAACTCGTGGGGCAGCCCCACCAGCACCGTGGTGACCAACGCGTTCCGCTACGCCCAGGCCACCGGGCGCGGCGGCCGGGGCACCCCGATCGCGGCGGCCACCGGCAACGGCGACATTCTCGGGGTCGGCTACCCGGCCCGCCTCTCCCCCTCGATCCGCGGCTTCCTCGCGGTCGGGGCCAGCAACCAGTGGGACCAGCGCAAGAGCAAGACCAGCCTCGACGGCGAAACCTGGTGGGGCTCGAACTACGGCCCGCAGGTCGACGTGGTGGCGCCCGGGGTCAAGATCCCGACCACCGACATCATGGGTTCCGGCGGCTACTCCGGCGGCAACTATGTGAACACGTTCAACGGCACCTCCTCGGCGACACCGCATGTCGCCGGCCTGATGGCTCTGATCCTTGCCGTCGATCCGGCGCTGCGCTCCTGGGAGGTCGAGGACATCATCAAGCTGACGGCGCGGGACCTGGGTTCCGGGGGCCGGGACCAGCACTTCGGGTTCGGCCGGATCGACGCCCGCAAGGCGCTCGAGGCCGCTTCCCGGATCTGGTACTCGATCCAGGTCACCCCGGTCTTCCTCGGCTCCGGCCGCGACACCTATATCCGCGCCAACATCCGGCTCTACAACCCGGGCATCAACACGGTGCGGCTGAACGGACTGACCTTCCGCTCGCACGCTCCGAACGGATCCGTACTGGACCAGTTCAGCTTCGCAGGCAATCCCGGCCCGGTGATGCTGGCGCGCAGCGGGCACGACGTGCGCTTCACGAACGTGCTGCTGCGGGCCAACGGGAACCGCTCGCGGTGGTCCTATAAGTGGTCGGCGAACTGGGGCTACACCTTCTGGCGGCCGGGTGCACCGCTGCATCCGCTCGGGGCCCAGGAGCCGGCCGACGCCGGTGCCGGCGTCCTGGACGAAGCACAGGGCGTGAGCGAGACCGTGCCACCGGTAGAAGGTGCGGACGCTGGCGCGGATAGCCCGGTCGAGCCGGTGCCGAACGCCGAACCCGAGGCGCTGCCTGCGCTCAATGGAGCCGGCGGGGACCAGATCACCGTCGATCGGACCAGCAAGGCGATCACCATCGTGGTGCGCTGAGCCGGTGCCGCTGGGGGCGGAAATCGGGGATCCGACATGCAATCTTGGGGGATGCATGTCGGATCCCCGCCGCGGTTAGATCGCCGAATCCGGTGATGGTGGATTCCGCCGATTTCAGGCAATGAATTGCATGCAGATCGGCCCACTTCATGTTTGACTTCCCAGGATCCGGAATCCCGCGATGCACGCACCGCCGAAGACAAGGCCATGGCCTTGCTCCGGGCCTTCGGCGATGCAGCGGCCACTTGTGTCGGAGTCAGCGAGCTAGCCCGACGAGCCGAGCTGTCGAAATCCACACCGGCCTACCTGCCAGTCGCTTACTCCTGGTGCATTGCGCTGCCAAGCACCTCACCGTTGCCGTCCAAGGCTTCAACAACGACGTACCGTGCATCGCCGGGCAACGGGATGGCTGTTTCAAAGGACTCCCGTTCGACGGTGGCCTGTTCGCTTGCGGTTGCCGCGTCGTCCCCGGTTAGCAGGCGCCATTGCGCGACCTCGGTAGCACCGTTCCAGGAGACGTATGCGGTGCGATCCCGGAGCGTGAGCTGCGGGTCGGTCGATGGTTGCCCGTGCCACGCAGCCTTGTACGCCCGGTAGCTGGTGCCTCCCCCAGAGAATCCTTCCGGGTAGCAGGCATCGCCATGGCAGATATCGTAGAGCAATTCACCATCATGGTTGTATTCCGAAAAATAGGACTGCGAGCCCCAGCCGATAAGCATGTTGCCGTTGGACAGTTCTTGGGCGTTGGCCATGCTGCCGGCCGCCCGTTCCTGCGGCGGAGCATACTCGGTGACCACCGAGGCGGTCATTGCCCCCTCGTCCAGTGACAGCCGCAGCCCCCGGGAGGACCGTTCGCTCTCATCTCCTTTGGCGTGGTTGTCCAGCAGCGTCAGCGTCCCGTCGGGTGCTCGCTGCGCGTCATGCTGCCAGACGAACACGGCATCCTCATCGAGGTCGAAGTCGCTGGCCGATCCACCCAACGTCCAGACCACCTCCCCGGTGGTGCGGTCCAGCCGGTACACCGCCGAAGTATGCCGGGCCGAGACGAGAATTGCGCCGTCGTGGTCTTCGGTTATCGAATTAATGTGGAAGTAGTCAAAAGGCTTTTCCGCGGTGCCCAGTTCGTCCTCGTCCTCCGTCTGCGCGGCCCGTTCGGAGTCGAAATCCAGCATCGTCTGCGTCAGCGGAACATGATCCAGCGCGCTCCATTCGAAGATCACCTCGCCGCTGGCAATGTCGACCTCTTGGATCACCGCATCTTCGATGTTTCCATCCTCCGGGCCTCCCACGGCAGACAGATCGGCCGGGGTGGGCACATAGGAAGCGATCAGCATGGTGCCGGCTGCGGTGATGGTCGAGTCGTGGAAGTCTGCCTTGCCCGGACCTAGAGAACCGCCGGTGGTGACGCTGGCAATCTGTTCGTAGGCGGCGTTGAGGATGAGAATCTCGCCATTGCCGCGGCCTCCGTCTCTGGTGCCCTGATAGACCGTTAATACTGTTTCGCCGCGGTATTCCTGCGGACGAAGGTCAAAATAGTTGTCCTTAGGGTCCTCCGGGTCGATCGGTTCCATCCAGACAAGTTCGCCTTGGGCATCGAAGATCATCGCCCCGGATGAGGGAGTGCCGGTCTCGTAGCCCGGGGTCAAGAAAATATACTCGGTCATTCCCCCGTGCTTTGCGGCCGCGGTTTCGCCGTGCGAAACTGCCAATTTCGGCGG
Organism: Glutamicibacter sp. AOP12-B1-11; assembly: GCF_052379245.1. Classification (NCBI taxonomy): domain Bacteria; kingdom Bacillati; phylum Actinomycetota; class Actinomycetes; order Micrococcales; family Micrococcaceae; genus Glutamicibacter; species Glutamicibacter sp. AOP12-B1-11. The sequence continues at coordinate 29,855 of NZ_JBQSYL010000020.1, forward strand.
CGTCAGATCCGGGCGGCTGACGAAGCTGTGATGCGGCACGGGGTAGTCCTCGGCCCCTTCGGTGGGAGCACAGCCGGAGAGCAGCACGGCGAGCGCCGCCACGATGGCTGCAGCCGACGCCCGGCGGCGGCGAGGTTGATACCAAGTGATGTTCGCACCCATACCTCAGAATGACACCGTTGGGCCGAGGATAACAAGGGCTGAGCGCTGCGGCACCGTCATGGCTGGATAGGTAACCGCGGGCAGCTATCAACTACCATTGCTGCGCCCGGCTAAGAGCGCCCATGCCAGGCACCGGTCGGAGCCCGGACTGCTGATTTACCGATTGGCGCTTTTTCCGGATGATCGCTTCAGGTCATTCCATTCCTCGAAGCAATAAGAAATACAGGATCTCGGTGGAGATCCAACATGCCGTATTCCGCGGCTGAAGCGCAGCAGAGTCTGTCCTTGCGCGTGCGGTGAGACACAATACCCCTGCAGGGAAACGCAAGGGCTGCGGCCCTGCCCTCAGGGGACAGGATCCGCAGCCCTCTACTTGCCTAGCCGTTCAGCGCGCTGTAATCCAGAGCGCCTCCGGTGGCGGAATCGCCGTAGGTTTCCACGTGGACGTGGTCCATATGCCGGGTGGTGTCATTCCAGTTGTCGGTGAACTGGGTGCCGTACTTGCCAGAGGTCGAGTACGGCTCCCAGCCCTTCGCCTCAGATAGCCAGATCTTGTCCTGCCAGATCAGGTAGTGGACTCCCAGCTGCTTGCGGTTGTCCAGCAGGAACTGGGAAATGCGGTCTCCGGCGGCGATTCCGGCGGCGCTGTGGTAATTGCCGATCATCGCGTCCACGGCTTTGCCGGAGCTGTGGCCAACGGATCCGGGACGCACCGTGCCCAGCGAGGTGAAGTCACCGGCGAACAGCTGCCGCAGCTGCTTGATGACCCCTTGGGTATCGCTGCGCACCGGGTGCAGCTCGGCGGTGCTCAAGTAGCGGGAGCTGACGTATCCGGTGCCGACGCCGCTGGTCACCTTGGCCCAGCCGTTCTGCGCGCTGATCAGCTGCACTCGCCCATAGGCCGGGAGAATTCCCTTGCTTGCATAATTGGTCCCCGGGCCGGTGCGCAGATGCAAGCTGCCGGTTGTCCAGCGGTATTGCGCGCTGGACGGTTTTTCGTCGCTCAGGTAGTCGGCGCTGACGTAGCCGGTCCCCTCCGAGGAGGTCACCTTCGACCAGCCCGCCGTAGTCAGGTGGACGGTGAGCTTTTCCCCCTTCGGGATCACGCCGAGCGAACGATGGCTGGTGCCGGCCCCACTGCGCAGGTTGAGGTTCGCGGTGGTCCACTGGGTGCTGCCCCCGATAGGGCGGACGCTGTCGTCGTCATCCTTGGGCTGGCTGTCGCTCTTGGCGCTCGTGGACAAATACGCGCTGCTGGCCCAACCGGTGCCTTGAGAGGAGCTTACCTTCGACCAGCCGCTGGAGGTCGTGTGGATAGTGACCTTCTCGCCCTTGGGGATCACGCCGAGCGAACGGTGGTTGGTTCCGGCCCCGGAGCGCACGTTCAGGTTTGCCGTGGTGTACGCTGACTTTTTGGCGGTGGGCGGGGTCTCTGGTCCGGAATTGGAGGCGCCACCGCCCAGGTAGGTCCGGCTGACCCAACCGGTCCCCTTCGAGGACGAGACCTGGGCCCAGTTGCCCGAGGTGCGCAGGACATTGACCTTTTCGCCCTCCGGGATCACCCCAAGCGAGCGGTAGCCGGTTCCGGCCCCGGTGCGCAGATTCAAGTTGGCGGTCGTATAGCGCGAGCCCTCCGAAGATTCCGTTTTCGGGTTGCTCGGCTTCGACGAAGAACCCTTCGAGGTCAGGTAGCTGGCGCTGGACCAACCGGTCCCCTTTGACGAGGTCACCTTGGCCCATCCCCTGGACGTCTTCGAAACCGTGACCTTCTCTCCCTTGGGGATCACACCGAGCGAACGGTAGCCGGTCCCGGCCCCGGTGCGCAGGTTGAGGTTGGCCGTCGTATAGCGAACCGAACCGCCCTTGGAATCCGTGGTGGACGAGTCTTTTTCCAGGTATGAGCCAGCGGACCACCCGGTTTTCCCGCCGTACTTGATCTTGTTCCAACCATTGCTGGTCGCCAGCACGCTGACCTTGGTGCCCTTCGGGATCACCAGCAACGTAGCTGAGGAGGTTGTGGCCCGTTCGCGCAACCGCAGGTTTGCCGTGGTGCGCTTGATTGTTGCCGATTTGGCGGATTGGACGGTGAGCTTCGCCGTCGGCAAGGAGTTCGGCACATCTGCGGATGCCGGTGGCGCTGCGGCTGCCTGAGCGCCGGTTCCGATTGTCATGGTCACGGCCAAGGCCAGTGCTGCGGTGCGTCCCGGATTCCTCATAAGTCCCTACCTGATATCAGTCGGCGACGCTCATCCATCACGGTTCATAAGGCATCTGGCAATGTCCGAGCGGCTTGTGCTAGTTCGTTCAATCGGCACCCACCCCACAAGGAAAGCCGCCCCAAGCTCGCCACCGAAAGTACTTCTACGCAACACCCTCCCACAATCGGGCCCGACTCGCACATCATTTTCCCAGATCGACGTCTTAAAACACGCAGAGGTAAGGTGGCTTACTTTTCCGATGCACTAGGCGCTCCGCCGGTCCTCGACCGGCGTGACCCGTTGTGCGTCCCCTCCAGAATTCCAGCACGTAGGCTTGAGCACATGGGCATCGATAATTCTCAGTCACAGATTTTCTACGTGGTGGCTACCGCCCGCGAGGTCGAGCTGGCGGCGGAGAACTTTGGCGGTCCAGAGCAGATTCTTGGCACCGAAGCGAGGCGCGCAACCGACTTCCTGCAGGCCGAAGACCGCCAGGCCTTCCTCGGGGCACGCACGCTGCTGCGCTTACTGCTGGCGCATGTCCAGCACGGCGATCTGGCGATGGCCGCGCAGCTGCGGATCTCACGTCGCTGCACTTCGTGCGGTTCTGTAGAGCATGGGAAACCTGCATCCCCAGAGCATTCCATCTCGCTTTCGCGCACCCGCAAAATGTTCATCGCGGCAGTCGGCCCGAAGAGGATCGACCTTGGAGTCGACATTGAGCGGGGGCCCGGCTTTTCTCCCGAAGGCGTCTTTGCCGGTTTTGATGACGTGGCGCTCACCGCCGCGGAACGCAGACTGGTTCGTCGAGAGGCCAATGCGGATAGGGTGCGCCTCATCGCATGGTCGGCCAAGGAGGCTCTGCTCAAAGCCTCCGGCACGGGGCTACGCCAAGAGCCGTCCGCCGTCCCGGTGCTATCGGCGCGTGCGCTTCGCGCCGAGCGTGAAGGTCAGTGGACCGAGGTGAAGCGCCCGGCCGAATACCAATTGCGCTGGCTGCCCGTGCCTGCCACCCATGTCTCGGCATTGGCCGCTTCTGTGTCGCTGCCGGTCGTGGAACTCAGCGCAGAATTATTCGGAGATGGGAACGGCCAGCTACTACAGCGCTAAACGTCGATGAAGGTAATCAAAATGCGGGCAGGGTTTTCCGCATAAACGGCGTGGACCACACCGGCCTCCAACTGGATCATTCCGCCATAGCTCAGTTGATGGGTCTGATCACCGACGCTGAAGTCCACTTGCCCGTCGAGAACCTGCACGATGATGGGAGTGGCTGCCTTATGCTCGGCCAATTCGACATCTGCGTCAAAAGCGATCTGCACGAGCGTGGCGCCGGAAGCGGAACTGATCCGCTGGGCCGAGTAGCTCCCTGGCTTAATCGGATTCGCTAATTCAAGATCGCCCAATTCCTGAGCCAACAGGGAACTTGCTACCTTGGTGTAGTTCTTGTCCATCACGAATCTTCCTTTACGTCAGGTGGTGCCCGGTGCTGGAGGTCCAATCTCCTTCGAGTATTCCAGAATTTGCCTGCATTCCAAGGCTGCGAGCGCATTGGCCGCAGCGGGGCTAGTAGGAGCGCCGCCTGACCTTGCGGACAATTAGCAGAATGACGCTCACCAGCATCGCCGTCGCAAGCGTCACCAACGCCGGAATGATCCAGTCGGATTGCCGTACGGCAGCTACGGTCAGCTCGCCGAATCTGCTCAAGGATGCGCCCCATGACCCCTCAGGGTTTTCCAAGATCGTGACCACCGCGGAGATCACCGCGGGCATGATCCATTGAATTGCCAAGGCAATAATCCAGAGAACCAGATGCCAGGCTCGGAGAAAACCAAGGAATCCCAGCACGAATCCGAGCAGCAACGGGCCGGCATAGGTCAGCGAGGAATAGATGTTTGGATCGGCCGGAGTATACGTCGCCACCATTTGCATCCATTGCCCCACGCTGAATGCGAGCACTGCGACCAGCAGGGCCACCACGCTCAGCCGCAATTTTGCGATGACAAAATAGAGGATCTGGGAAATCACCAGCAGCGTTCCGAAAACCCATAGCTCCCTTTGAGTTTCGGGGCTGGCACCCCCTTGCAGAAAATTCGGCTCGCCGCCCAATATCCAATGCGCCGCTAGTCCCAAGAGGAAGAGCATCATGCCCACATCGGTCAGAATCGCGAAGCTCGTCGCGCGCCGCCCTATGGCTCGGGCAAACCAACCACCGAGCAGAGCGACAAGGGACAAAACAATAATCAGGCCCGCTGCGTCGGAATCCGGAGCAGGCAACAGCGACTCGTCTCGTTGGCCAAGCCACAACCAAAGCCAAGGAGCAACCGCAAGAAGTACAACGAATAACCCCGCAACGATCTGGGCCCACCAGGGACTCCAGAAGTTCCGGCTGCTTCTCATATTCAACGTATGTGCTCCCACGGGCTCATTCTGTCAGAGGAGCGAGTCTGATTCTAGGACCTCAGGAGCTATTTCAGCGCGTCGGCCACCGGTGTCACAGCGTCGACAAGTTCACCGCATACGGCGGTTCGGATCGTTTTGGGCTGCACTGCCCCGCGGCACAACGCCAAAGAGACCCGTACACGTTTCCCCTCAAACGGGGAAGCGTGTACGGGTCTCTTGATCAGACCTTTTGATGCCCGACGACGGTGTATTTGTCCCGTGTCTAGATGCGCCCGCGAAGATGTGGGTGATCTTTACGGTGACCGGCGTAAGCCATGCCAGGTGGTAACCCGATGACTTCAACTGAAACCAGTAAATACCAAATCAATCACTGTGTGCAACCGACCTGTTGATGAGTGATCAATATGATCAGTCCTAATACTTTGAGGTACCTTAGAGCCGACATTCTGCCGAATCCACTGAATTTAGTGTCGTGGATCACTGTCTTCAACGGCTTCGCTATGGACTCTTTCAATCTTGATCTTTCGCTCGGACACCGCGGAGGACAAGAACATCGCCACGATGACAAACCCCAAAGGCAGGATCAATGCCTGACGCAGCCCAAATTCATCACCCACGAATCCGAGGAGTGGCGGGCCGACCAGGAATGCGATGTATCCAATAGTTGCTGCTACGGCGACGCGTCCTGCAGGATCATTTCCCGAGGCTCCAGCGGCAGAAATCGCCAGCGGAAATGCGAGCGAGGTGCCGATTCCCCACAGAATGACTGCGCTGCCTGCAAGAACCGGGTTATCGAGAAAGATGACGCCGGACAGGCCGGACGCACCGAGGAAGGCGCTCACGGCAAAGGTCCGGCTCGCGCCGAAACGTGCGATGAACCAGCCGCCGCAGAACCTGCCAATGGTCATCGCCAACGCGAAGCCGGTGAAAATCAGGGAGCCCGCGGCCGGGTCAAACCCGTGGCCGTCCACCATGACCAGCGGGAGCCAATCATTGGCGGACCCTTCGGCGAGCGCCATCGCCAAGACGATGAAGCCGATCAGCAACAAGCGAGGATCCAGCCACAACCGCGCGGTGCGCTGCGGCACTTCTCCATCCTGCCTGTGCGTATCGATTTTTCCGGTTCCCTGCGGAAGATAGCGATTGACGTAGAGGAATAGCGCGAGGGAAAGCAGGCCGCTGAGCACCAAGTGCCAAATTACAGGGAAGGCCAGCGACGTGAAGACTATCCCGAGGCTCGCCCCAATGACGGTACCGAGCGAGAAGAAGCCGTGCAGGCTCGCAAGGAATGGCTTCTTGGTGATTCGTTCCACCTCGGCGCCTTCCACGTTCATGCCAACTTCTGCACTGCCCATTCCGGCGCCGAAGATGAATAGACCCGCGGCGACGCACCATTCCAATTGGAAGTGGGCGCTTATTCCAATCAGCGGCATAGAGATAACCACGGCGGATGAGCCTGCTTGGATCACCGGACGGGCCGCGAAACGCGCAACGAGCTTTCCGGAGAAGATAATTCCAAGCATCGATCCTACGGATAAGCCGAAGAGCACAAGCCCCATCTTGGCGGGGGTAGCTTCGAGCAGATCGCGAATGGCCGGTGTACGGGTTACCCAAGAGGACATCGTCAGCCCGGGGAGGAAAAACAGCGTATACAGCGCCCAACGGCGTTGGGTAATGGTCGGTGCCAAGTCCGCTCCTGGTGCGGGTGCAGTCGGTGCCGAAATCGGCATTCATAGTAAATCTACACAAGGTTGGCATTTGCAGGACAACTTTGTCTGCAGAAACATCATTACGCCTTGACCTTGACGCTGCGTCAACCCTTAGCGTGGTAGCCATGAACGATTTTCTGTCGACCAATCCCGGTGGTGCGCACTCGATCAGTGAAGTGGCACGGGCCGCAGGTGTGAGCAGTCGAACCCTGCGCCACTACGACCATATCGGTCTACTCCATCCGAGCTGGACCGCAGACAATGGGTACCGTTTTTACACCCGGCATGAGTTGGTGCGCCTGCAGCGCATTCTTCTAATGCGTCAGTTGGGACTGAAGCTGGAAACCATTGGCGAAATCATTGATGAGCATCAAGATGAGATTTCTGCCCTCCAAACCCATATCACCGAGTTGTGGAACCAACGCACTGCTTTAGATGCCCAAATCAACGCCCTGAGGCACACCATCCAATCGCTAAGATCAGGAGAGAGCATGAATGTAGATCAAGCCTTCGACGGCTTCAACGAACAATACAAAGACGAGGTAGTCGCCCGTTGGGGCCAAGAGAGCTACGTAAAGTCGGATCAGTGGTGGCGCGGACAGTCGAAGGACCAACAGGCCGCACAGCTGCAGCAGGTGAAAGACCTAAATGAAAAGTGGATACAGGCTGGGCGTTCAGGCATAGACCCAACTGGTGACCGAGCCCAACAAATTGCTGCGGAGCATGTAGCTTGGCTCAATAGCATCCCCGGAACCCCGGGCCATGAGGGAGATGAAGCACAGCTTAGGCAATATGTATTGGGGTTGGCCGAGATGTACGTGGCCGATGAACGATTCGCGAAGAACTACGAAGACCAAGCTCCCTTTGTGAAGGCATCTTTGGAACGTTTTATGCAGGGGTAGTTGCACTCCTAGAGGTAAATCCCGTCCGGGGCTGTCCCTCGGTCGGGATTTACTGCTGTCGCCTACACATGCGCTATTCGCTGCCGTCGCTGATTTCGTCGCGGGCTTGGGCATAGCGGTGCTGAATGTAGTTTTCCAATTCGACCCTTTCGACCCGCCACATGCCACGTCCACCAATCTGTATCGCCGGAAGCTCGCCGCTTTTCACCAGTGCGCGTACCTGCGGAAGCTTGACGTTCAACTCTTCGGCGACGTCTTCCAATCTCATAAACCTCATACTTGATAGGTTACTGTTATTTGCGGTTATTTGGTGTGGGAATAGGCAAGTTGTGGATAAGTCGGTGTTCGAAGATTCGACTGCATCCGGGCGATGACACATAATGAGTTAGACGCAACAAAACCGGTCAGACCGTGCAACACACTTGGGTGCGGCTGGTCATTTTGACTAAAATCCTATGAAGGCACTTACGCCGCCGCCCACCCAACTTGCCAGCACAGGAGAAACTCCATATGCATTCGGAAACGTATCAGCTCGATGAGACCGACCGCCGAATCCTGTTGGCCCTGGATGCCGATCCCCGAGTGCCGATCATGATGCTGGCACAGCAGCTGGGTTTGGCCCGCGGCACCGTGCAGACCCGGCTGGAACGGCTGGCCCACTCTGGCGCGTTGCGTCCAAATACCGCACGGATCCTGCCAAGCTCGATGGGGCGCGGAGTCAGCGCGTTCGTCAGTGCAGAGCTCAACCAGTCAAGTTTGAATGAAGCCATCGAGGCACTTCGCGGCATCCCAGAGGTACTCGAATGTGTTGCACCGGCCGGTGAAACCGACTTGTTGATCCGCGTCTCGGCCACCGATCCAGATGATCTATATCGAGTCTCCGAAGAGATCCGCCTATGTCCTGGCATCACGCGCACATCTACCTCGATGATTCTGCGCGACGTGATCCCCTACCGCACCACCGAATTGCTCAAGAAACTCAGCGGAACCAAGAACTAGCTAGCTACTAGATCCAGTGTCCTTGCCGGAAGGTTTCTACGCGCGGCAAATACGCACACCATGCTGAGCAAGCAAAGCCCGATTAGCAACGCGATAAACCAGATGGGGTCCGCGAATGGACGCCACATGGCGAAGAGGGTCGGGAAGCTAAATCCGATAAAGCACACCGCATAGAACCGTCCGGTGAGTTTGCCCATTTCTGCCGATCCGGCAAGGTCAAGCACCTGGCTCAACCCAGCCACCAGCAAGACGCCATTTGCCGAACCCGAGAGAATAAAGGCGAGGACGCCCAAGGCTTCGGAGCCGGTCGTGTAAACCACGATCATCAAGAGAAAAGCCAGGACCGCCAGAGTGAGCCCGGCGAGCAATAGGTTCACCTTGCTGGTGTTGTTGTATCGTTTGGCCAGTGGCTGGATGATCACTCCCATGCCCATGGTGATGGCAACCGCGGCGGTGGTGTAGAACAGCGATGACTGGCCAGCGTCCGTGCTCAATGCGGGAACTATGGCAAAGCCACTAGCGGCCAGCCCAAAGACCCACGGAGCCGCTGGAAGAACGACGAATCTGAAGCGGGCGAGATTCTCCGCCGTGGTGCTGCCTCCAGCTGTTCGAAGTTTGGGAGCTTTTTCTTCCTTGACTGTGGTGATCAGCAGCAGCCAAGACACAGCAGCTACGGCGTGAATTCCATAAGCCAGTTCGGGGCTAGCGCTCGCGCCAACTATTGCCCCGGAAATTATCGGTCCCAAGGCAAAGCCTGCCGAGGTGCACAGGGCCGCACGAGTGGCTCCTGCCGGACCGACGCTCAGTACTTTAACCCAGCTGGTCACCGCGACCATCGCCAGTCCCATCCCCATTCCGGTGAAGACACGTCCGAGATACAACCCGGAGTCGTTCACCATGCCGAACATCATGGCAACCGAACCCAGCGTGGACGCGGTCAGCGCCAGCAGCGTGAACGGCTTGCGGCCAAATTTGTCGGCCAGGGGCCCGCCCAAGAGCAAAGTGGGGATCATGCCGAGCAAATAGCTGCCCATCACCAGCATCGCTTCAATTTCGTTCAACTCGCGGTGCTGCTGGTACCAGCTAATAAGCGATACGTACTGGTTGGCGCACCAGCCAGTGAGGACTAGGCAGATGCCTGGAAGCCACCACGAATTCTTACCCTGCTTGGTCTTGCTCGTGGTGATCTTACTTCTCCAGTTCATGGAACAGTTCGCGAACGCGATCTGCAATTTCGTCACGGATCATATTCATCCGTTCCGCACCGGTGACCCCGTCTTCGCTCGGTTCATAGGTGATCCAGCGTTCGGTGGGGATCGCTTCGTCAATGCTCGGGTTGGCTTCGCTCCCCAAGATGACTACGCGGTCCACCTTCTCCACGACCGATGAATCAATAGCCTTAGGCGTTCCGGCAGACATGTCTGCACCGGTTTCGGCCAAAGAATCGACCGCCTCGTGATTGATCACGGTGCCAGGGTTTGTACCGGCCGAATAGCTGGTGACCGTGCCGCCAGAAACAAGATCCATCAATGCCGCAGCCATTTGCGACTTGCCTGCATTGCGCGAGCAGATAAAAAGAACCGAAGTAGCCATGAACTCATTGAACCACCCACAAGGCATTCGTGGGTGGTTCAATGATATTTGTTGAGGGCACATTATGGCTGCGCTCAACGCGTTTTGATTGTTTCTCCCTTGAAGAAAGCGGGATGCCGCACCCTGGTGAAGAGCATGATTGCTACGCCAAGCAGCAGCACACCTACGCCGAGGATGAAGACCATTCCCACGTTGCCGATCGCGGATCCGGAACCGTAATCGGGGTTCATCGATTCGACGGCGGTGCTGAAGAACATTACCAGCAGCACCACACCGCCGACCAAAGGAGCCAAGAATTTGAAGAAGAAATTCCGCACGTTGGTAAATAGTTCACCGCGGAAATACCAGACGCAGGCCAGCGCCGTCAGTCCGTAGTAGAAGCAGATCATCAGCCCGAGCGCCGTGATGGTGTCCCACAATGCATTTTCGGAGATCAGCCGGGTCACGACATAGAACACCGCGGCGGCAGCTGCCGAGACGATGGTAGCTACCGAGGGCGACATGAAGCGTGGCGAAATCTTGGCGAAGCTCGGCGGCAAGGCCTTGTAGTAGCCCATGGCGAGCAAGGTGCGTGCCGGAGACACCATGGTTGACTGCAGCGAGGCTGCCGAGGAGGAGAGAATCGCCAATGACATCAGGATGGCCAGTGGACCCATGATCGGCCCCGAAAGCACCGCAAAAATCGATTCTTGGTTCGCTTCATTGCCTGCCCCGAGCCCGGTTTCACCCACACCTGCCCAGTAGAGGACTCCCAAGGAAACCGCTAGATACAAGGCGATGATCAGGAGCACTGTCCAGGTCGCGCCGCGTCCGGGTACCTTGTTGGGGTCGGTGGTTTCTTCGTTCATGGTCAGCGTGACATCCCATCCCCAGAACACGAAGATGGATAGCGAGATGCCCGCGGCAAAGGCCGAGAATGAATCCACGCTCGCCGGGTTGAACATGTCCAAGGTGATCGGCGTGCGGTCAAAGGGCGTGCTGTTGGTGAAGGCCATGACGGCAAAGAGCAGCAGCACCGATACTTGGAAACCGACCAAAATATACTGAAACACCTTGGTTGCGTTCAGTCCGCGATAGGAAATATAAGCCGCCGCGGCGATAAAGGCCAGTGTGGTGGGAATGTTGACCCAAAGATTATCCGTCAGCTCGGCAATCGCTTGATTGCCGGTGAGCTGGGCGATGAGGATATAGAAGAAATCCACGGCTACGGCCGCCAGATTCGATAAGACGATCACCGTCGCCGCGATCAGACCCCAGCCACCCATCCAACCGATCATGGGACCAAAGGCGCGGGTGGCCCAGGTAAATGAAGTCCCCGAGTCCGGCATCGCGTTGTTTAGCTCGCGGTAGCCCAGTGCCACCAGCAGCATCGGAATGAAACCCGCCAGCAAGATGGCCGGAAGTTGCGTGCCGACCTCGGACACCGTGGCGCCTAGGCCGGCGGTCAAGGTGTAGGCCGGGGCAATACAGGAAATACCGATCACGACCAGTCCCAGCACGCCTACGGTGCCGGTGGACAGGCCCTTGGAGTGCAGGCCGGTGTCCGGTTGCTCGACGGTGTCCCGTCTGAGATCTTGCGACATAGTGATTACCTTCTGGGGTTCATGCTGGGCAGGCGTCGTCGTCTGTCCAGGGTGCGGGCAGCGCCCGCTCCACGGATTTTTAGTTCGGCACCACGGCCATGGGGACGTTGAGCTGGCGCAGAATTCGTTGTGCCTTGGGACCGATGAATAGGCGCCGGGTGGCGGCAAGCCGCGCCGAGCCAAGAATGGCGAATTCGCCATCAATCCATTCCAGGGACTCGATGGCCTCATCCAGGCTTTGCCCCGAAACCACTTCAACGGATGCCTGCAGTCCCATGGAGTCGGTCAGTTCGGTGAGGAACTTCCTGGTGCGCACCAGATGCTGGTTCAGCTCGGTGGCCGGGTCAGACACATCAGAGTCAGCCACGAGGGTGGCCACACGTAAATCCACGCCACGGGCTGTGGCGAATCTAGCTGCGCTGGCGATCACCTCGCGTGCCCCGGGGCGGTCCCCCACGAAGGCTGTCATGCGGGTGATCCTCCCTTGGGCCGCACGCAGCGAGGCTAGCGCTTGCGGGCTGGACATGATCACCGAAACGCTCGAAGAGTGCAGGAGCGCGTTCGCCACGCCACCGGGCATGAAGAAACCCGCCCGGTGGCGTTTGCGTCCGCCCAAGACGATCCCATGGGCTCCGCTGTCTTCGGCCAGCTCCATCAGACCTTCGGCCACCGAAGGCACCGAGCGGGCTACCACGCGAACGGCGACTCCCGCCGGGACCTGGTTCAGCGCGTGGGCGGCCCATTCATCGACCTTGGCGGAGAGAATCGAGTCGAATCCGTGGTCCCCGCCGGGATAGACGGCGCTAAACGGGGTACTGGCAGGGAGCACTATCGCGATCACCAGGCTGGGTGACAAGGTGCCCTGCACCAGGGCCGCGGCCAGTTCGATGGCTTCGGCGCCGCGTTGATCTGCGGTGTATCCTACAAGCAATTTCATGGCTAGGCGGTGACCTTATTCAGTGGAGCCACACCGTCATAGTTTTCGTCGTAGCTGGCCCCGTCAAGCTCGGCGATGATTCGTGCGGCCGAGCGGCGGCCCATTCGCACGGCGCCATCCACGTGCTGGAATCCTTCTCCGGCGAGGTCTGAGGAGGAGAAGTAGAGCGGTCCGACGTTGTCATTTTGGGTTGCGCCGAACCTCGAGAGGCCGCCCAAGTCGTAGCTGGTGGCATAGGCCCCTCGGGTCCATTCTTCGGCGCCGAAATCCGAAAGGTAGAAGACCTTTGGCTCCAAGGCTTTCTCGCCGAGGAATTCGCAGATCCCCTGCAGGATCTGCTTCTTGCGGTCTTCTTCGTTCAGTTCCCACATGGCATCGGCGTTGACGTCAGAGATGAAACCGACCAGGGTACCGGTGCTTTCTCCGGTGTAGGTGTTGTCATAGAGTTCCTGTACCAAGGAGCTTGGGCCGAAACAGGTTCCGGATAGCCCGGCTTCTCGCCAGAACGGCGTCTCGTACACGGCATGGACCTTGATCACTAGACCCATGGAGTGGTGCTGGTGGGTGATCAGCTGCTTGCGGGGAAGCGCCGGCACATAGCTGATGCGCGAGTACAGGTTCGGCGGAACTGCAATGACAGCCTTCTTGGCCTTCACGCTGACGGTAGCTCCGTGGGCGATTACCCCATCTTCAGACCATTCGAGCTTCAACACCGGATTCTCCAGGAATACGTCGTCGCCGAGGCGCGCGGCCACCGTTTTGGAAACTCCCTGCATGGTGCCCACGATGCGACGGTCAAGGATGAAATCCTCATCAACAAGGTTGTCGAAAGATCCTGCCGAGGATGCCATCAGCACCGCTTGCAATGCCGAGAAGGTGTGTGCCGGTTTGGTCAGCATGCCACCGGCGATAAATAGCCCAATGTTTTCGCAGGCGAGATTGTCTGCCGAATGTTCGCGCAAGAAATGATGGAAGGAGACCATGTCCAGCTCCTTGGCGCGCGGGTGCTCCCATGGCTTGTCTGGATTCATCTGTGCCGCAAGCTCATTCATCAGCTCAATGAGTTTGTTCATTTCGACTACGGTGCTTGCCGCGACCGGGAAATCCGCGCCTTCATAGACGATGCTCTCGCCATCGGTGGTTCGATAGACGCTCTTGCCCGCTTTGTAGCGTTCGAAGGTTTCGATGCCCAACTCGTCGATCAGCGAATACAATCCGGTCTGATCCGGGCTGATCCACTGGCCACCGATTTCAATGGTGGCGCCGTCCATTTCTTCGCTCCAGGTGCGCCCGCCTACACGGTCACGCGCTTCGAGCACCGCCACGGTCTTGCCGCATTTTTGCAGTTCGAAGGCGGCGGTGAGACCCGATGGCCCAGCACCGATCACAACGACGTCACGTTCAAGTTGTTTCATGGTAATTCTCCTCAACACTAAATGAATTTGGTTCATTTACCTCTGCGTATAGCATAGAGTACGAACATGCGCTTGTGAAGCATGCCACGTCAGGGGGAAATTGGAATGACCACCGAAGGTGCCCGACGGGCCGGTCGACCACGCACAGCGATACTCAACCGTGACCGAATCACCGAGCACGCGCTGGGTCTCGTATCGCAGGACGGCTATGACGCACTGACCATGCAGCAACTGGCCAGGTCCTTGGGGGTCTCGCCTTCGGCCCTCTACAACCACGTGGATTCCAAGCAAGACCTGCTGCAATGGATTCAGGAATTGGTGATGGCGGAGGTGAACACCTCCGCCTTCGAAAAACTAGAAATCCACGAGGCGCTGATTCACTGGGCTACCAGCTACCGCGATATTTTCGCCAAGCACATTCCATTGATCCCGATTATCGCCGTGCTCCCGGTGGCCGATTCGCCACGCACCTTGGGCATGTATGAGCATGTGGCAAAGGCGTTGAAAAACTACGGGCTCGCCGAATCCGAGATCGTTCCGACGATTGTCGCCCTGGAGTCGTTCATCTTTGGCTCAGCCATGGACACCGCAGCGCCACATGACATTTTTGACACGAGCAATCGCCAAGATGCCACCCCTAATTTCACGCAGGCCGTTGCGGCGCAGCGCGAGACGGGAATCAACACCAGCGACGATTCCTTTAGGCGCGGAATCCGCGCGCTGGTGCTCGGCTTGCTGGCTTCGCGAGACCAGCTATGAGGCAAAGCCGTACGCCTGCTGGGAGTTCAAGGCTTTCGGCCAAACAGTGGGCAGCCATCGCGCTGGGAATTATTGCGCTGGTCTTTATCTTGCAGAACCTTCAATTCGTGCGTGTGGAACTGCTGCTCTTCCACACCGCCGCTCCGCTGTGGGCCGTGCTCTCCGCCACTTTGGCCATAGGTTATGTGATTGGGCGGTTCTCTAAGAAGCGGGATTAGTCATCAAGGAACGCCCATTCGCCAACCTCTTCACCCTCGGCATCGAGGATGTCCCCCTGAGCGCCTGGCTCTAGCGGGTAGATGGCGATATTCTTCGACCAGTCCGCGAGTATCTTCTGCAACTCCTCGAGTGGCTTGAGCTTCATACTCTCGGAGTCGAAGTTTACTTCCATTACGAAACGCATGTCGGGCTCCAATCCGTGGGATTGTCGCCATCCTATGCCCAGAATTTCTTAATTACGAGTCTTGTCAGTGGCGCTCCGAGATGCGCACACAGCCGAAGTACCAGCAATACAGAAGCAGCTTGGGCGAAACCAATAGGTTTCGCCCAAGCTGCTTGAAAATTCTGGAGTTAGGGCATAGCGCCCATGGTCGACAGCGACGCGATCGCCTCGTTGCCACCGACCTTGTACAGAGCCAGCAGCAATCCGCCAAAGACGATTCCCATCACGGCGCTGAACCCGAGAGAGATCTTCACCAGCGAGCGTACTTCCTGGCGGCTGACTACCGATTCATCTTCCAGGTAGGAAACTGCTCCGCGGCTAATCGATTCTGCCGGACTAAGCGCTCGGGCACTGAGCAGATTCGACGCCGAATCCGTTGCGCCCCCACGCAGATAGGCAACAGTTGCACGGTTTTTGCGATCCTGACGAAACTTGACGATACTTGCGCCATGACGGGCCAAGAGTATGTCTTCGCCGAGAGGGATCGCACCCATGTTCTGCTCCTAGATTTTTGCCAACAACGTAATTCCAGTAAAGCCCATAAATTTTCCCCTTTTTACAGAACCCTCTAATTCGTTCACAACGTCACAGCACCTTGTGATTCAATCCGCATGAATAACCGGAAGTTACGGCAAAAATGGTGACTTGCGCCATTTATCAAAGAGGCTAAAAATCAAAGCATAAATCTGATTCTGAAGAATATTTATTCTTTAACTAATCTAGGTTTTGCGACCCGTCCATCCTCACTCAGGCGGCGAATGCGACGGGTCTAGCGAAGAGCCTGAGCGGGGATATGAATGACGGCGGTGAGCGAATCCGAAATGTTCTACTCACCGCCGCCATTGAAGGTAGCGCGCCGATACCCGCTAGGCGGTCTTCATCTGCCCTTGCTTGCGGTCGCACTTAGCTTCGTGAATATGTGTCTTGAGCTCCTGATTCGTCAGGTTCTCCGGGGATGCGACGCCGTGCTTATTTGCCTGCCGAATCAGCGACTCGCGGATCTCTGCTGCGTGTGTTCGCCGGTATTTCGCGACCAGATAGATACTGGCGCCAGCAAGCGCCGTAAGGGTGACCAATGCGGCCAGTATAGTTACGTCAACACTCATTAAGTTCTCGGCCTCCTCAAAACTCAACCGCGGATGCGGCTAGCCTCGACCGAGGCATCGTCAGCGATGGTTCACGACTTCGAAACGCCTCACCTCGGAAGAGAACGTTCATCTTAGCATTTTTATTCGAATAATGCCAGTCGCTATCGTCAGGAAGTACGAATCGAGAGCGTGTTCCCGAAGCCTGCAAATCGTTCTACTTTCGCACGCTGGCTTCGATTCCGTCGTGGACCATATTCCCGATACGTTCTCATCCAAACGTCAGTATCGTCGAGGGGTGCCAACCGGGTTGCAACCATTCGCTAATACTCGTCGGTTCCATGGCTGTGTTCAAAGACCAGAGAAGTTTGGGTGGTGGCCACCGCGGGATTCGCTGACAGGTTGTCCAAGACGAACTGCCGCACATCTGAGGAGTTCCGGACAGCAACGTGCAGGACGAAATCGTCGGCGCCGCCGAGGAAGAACAGCTGGCGGACCCCGGGTTTAGCACGCATGTCCGAAGCGAAGCTGGACATCAGGTGACGTGCGCCCGGACGTATTTTGACGAAGATCAGCGCCTCGAGCTCCCGACCAAGAACTTGCGGATCGACCTCGATGGTGAATCGGGAGATGACTCCGGAGTCGCGTAGGGCATTTAGTCGAGCCAGGCAGGTGGATGCCGCAATTCCCAATTCCTCGGCCAACGAGTTATTAGTTCTACGTGAATTCTCCGAGAGCAGCGCCAACAACCGTCGGTCTAGCTCATCGAGCTGGGCAGTTCTTTTTTCGCCAGACGCGGGGTTATTGAGCATCTATTTGCACCAGCTTTCACTACCAAGTTTTTTTGGGCCTTGCCGCCTTGGACGTCTTTACATTCTCTAGAACAACATCATAGTGAGTTCATGATTGATCAGGCATGCTCTCTTCGGAAGCGGCACCTCTGATCCGTTCGGAATTGCGCTTGCGGTAGCGGAGGAAAAAATACACGACCACCGCGATGGCCAACAAGGCAGCAACAATATACGGCCAATCCAGCGAGAGCCAGGCGTAGAACACCGCCATGCCAATGGTCGTGTAAATCAAGGCCCAGGCCAGCGCTCCTACCGTCACCGCAGGCAGGTAGCGCCGTAGCGGCATCCGGCTAGCCCCGGCCGAGGCATTAACCGCAGACTGAATTCCAACGGTGAGGAAGCACAATGGAACCGCAAGCATTCCCCACCGTGCAATGAATCTTTGGGCACGCCGGTACACAATTCCGTGCATGATTCTTTGATACCGGGTGTTCTCCACCCCTCGTGCCACTGCGCGGCCTACCCAATAGGTCGCGTTGCCGCGCAGCATCGCTCCGAAAAAGAAGAATGTGAAAGTCACCATGAAAGGTGCCTCATTCACCAGCCAATCAATTGTCATTTACCGCTACGGGACACTTTTGATCTTCGTGACCAGTACGGCACCTACGAGGCTGATCACCGCGGAGCAGATGAACAAGGTTGAATATCCGCCGAACCAAGTCACCGACAGCCAAGCGACAAGCGGGGCTACGACCTGAGGCAGGGAGTTCGCAATATTGATCATGCCCAGATCCTTGCCCCGTGAGTCTTCATGCGGAAGGACCTGGGTTAGCAGGGCAAAATCCACCGCTAGGTAGGCTCCGAAACCAATGCCCAGCAGTACCGCGGCAATGATTGCGGTGCCAAAGGAAGAGGCAAAAGCCAGCGTGAGGGCAGCAATGGCCACGATGACCGAGGAGATGATTACATACTTCTTGCGCTTCCCATCCCGATCTGACAAGCGTCCAGATATCACCGAGGAGAAGATCACGCAGAAGGCGTAAATGGCGGTCAGCACCAGCACCCCGGTGGCTGGTTCCGGATGATGCAGTTCGTCTTGCAAGAAGAAGAGCAGATATACCAAACATAGTTGGCTGCCCAGATACAGCAGGAATCGAGTCAGCCAGGCCCACCCGAAATCGGTGTACTGCAGGGGGTTGATCCAGAAGCTCTTGATGAATTCCAAGAGTTTCAACGGTTCCAGCGTTCCCTTGGGCAACGGCACGTCCTGGCGCATCAATACGAATGGAATGGCGCAGATCGCCACCGCAGTAGCGACCATGGCATAGCCGAAAACCAGGTTCGAGGCGGCCACCATGCCGATGACCGCACCAATAAGCGAACCACAGGTCTGGCCCAGTGCTACCAGTCCACCGACCAGTCCGCGTTGTTCCACCGGCACCTTATCCGGGATGGCCGCGAAGATCGCGGCCAGTGCCGCGTTGCCGGCTGCCTGCATTAACGCCCAGCCGATTACCAGCATGGTCACCGTCTGCGCGGTGGACATCAAGAGCAATGCCAGCGCGGCAAAAACGGTTCCACACATCACCCACGGGACGCGTCGGCCAAACTTCGAGGTGCTCCGGTCGCTCAAGGCACCGAATAACGGGTTGGCAACCAGCGACACCGCCGCGCCCACACCGGTGACCAGCGAAAGAATGGCGTTTTTCTGGCTGGCGTCCAGCTGTTCGGCGTGCAGGCCAAGCAGCACCTGAATCGGCGCGAAAAATCCGACATTGATGCCGATATGGACAATGACGACCGCGGCTATCCATCCGGCTCCTACGCGCTTCGTCGGAACGCGAAGAGCTTCGGGCAACCGCGAATTACGTTCTGTGATCATGTTCGGTCCTGCCGTCCAAGGTCGCGAGGACCGACCAGTGGGTCTCGTAGTTCTTCAATGCTCGGGGTCACGCCTCGGGCAATAAGTCGTTTAACTGCCTTGGACATCAGCCCGCCATCGACCATTGATGCGGCGATCAGGCTTCCGGACTCGTCCAAACCAAAGAGTACCTGCAGCTGGCCGCGCCGGTTCAACCGCGAAATGGTTCGACTTGCCTTGCCGAAGTCCCCCACCGTTTCGACGTGGCTGTCGTGGCGGTCAGACCAGAACCAGGGAACCGAGTGTGCGGTTGCTTCGGTGCCCATGATGGTTGCGGCAGCAATGGCTGCATCCTCCATGGCGGCTTCCCAGTGCACCGCACGAGGCCGCTGAACCATGCGCGCGGCGTCCCCAATAGCAAGGACCTGCCGCTGACTGGTGGTGCGCAGGGATTCATCGACAACAATCCCGTCGTTGATTTCCAACCCCATATCCGCTGCGAGCGTGGTTTCGGCGGTGACACCGATTGCTGCAACGATGATTTCTGCATCGATCCGCCGACCGGAAACCATCGCGTGCGTCGGACCGAGCTCGGTCACCGCCCCCGTCATCGAGGTAATCCCGCGGCGGGAATGCTCGGCATGCAGCGCCGTTGCCATGTCTGTGCCCAAGACTTTGGACAGCGGAGCCGAAGAGCTGGACACGAGGGTCACCTGCGCTCCGAGCATTTTTGCGGTGGCGGCGAACTCCGCACCGACCAGTCCGGCGCCGATGACGAGGACTCGTTGGCCGAACATTCCATCTTCCAGCATCGACGACAGAAAAACGGCGTCTTCTCCGCTGTGCAGGCTGCGCGCGTATTCTGCGCCTGGCACCTGAAGCTTGTTGGGAGTGGTGCCGGTGGCGAGCACCACCCAATCGTCCGGCTCCGTGGGTACGCTCAGTTCGGTGACCGATTCCTGGACCAGCCCCACACCATGTTCCTCGAACCACGAGAGCGGAACAAAGTGCTCACGCTGCAGCGACTTGCTTAGCGGTGGCCGGTCATAGGGAAGCCCCTCGGGGTCACTGATCTTGATGCTTCCGGAATATCCCTTGTTGACCAATTCGCGCGCAAGGCTAAATCCGGCAACGCCACCGCCGACAATATGAACTGACGGCATTTAGATATCTAGCTCCAAATTCCCGTCAACTACCGCAACCTTGTAGGTGCGCGCGTCATCGGTGGCGGGAAGGCACTGCACCTTTCCGCTCTTCAAATCGAAGGTGGAGGCGTGCAATGGGCATTCAACCTCGCACCCTTCGACCCAACCGTCGGAGAGCGAAGCGATCTCATGGGGGCATTCGTCCTGCAATGCATAAAAATTGCCGTCTGCTGCATGGAAAATCGCAATGTCTTCGCTGGCGCCGCTGTCACTGGCGGGGACCAGCAGAGCGTCTCCTCTGGAAATCTGTTCTGCGGGACCGACTTGGTAGCTCACGATGACTCCTTGTTGTTGAACACGTCTGGAACCATCTTGTCACTTTCGCCCCTCACTCACCTATCTGGCAGGCCACTAAGATGCAATGCAATCTGGCCTGCTACGCGCTGGCTTGCTGGAGGCCGTGACATGCAGCGCCGGCACGGCCTCCAGCAGCGTGCATCGAGTGCCGGTTTAACCTGCAGGAATTAGTCCCGCTTCGGAGGGATCAGCCACAGGAAAGTGGCATTCGGCCACATGCGCTCCGGCGCCCGGTCCGACTCCGGGGATCCCCAAGCTGACTTGACCAGAGTCATTTCTAGTCATCTTTTCTGGCCGCTCTGCGCTGCAAATGGGTTGTGCTTTCCAGCACCGCGTGCGAAAGCGGCACCCCGACGGTGGATCCAGCGGTGATGGCAGCTCGCCTTGCAACACGATTCGCCTGGCCGGACGTTTAGCGGGATCAAGCTTCGGCGACGCGGACATCAACGAGGCGGTGTACGGATGAAGAGGCGCGTCGAAGACCTGCTCGGTGGATCCAGATTCGATGATCCGGCCCAAATACATGACCGCGACCCGGTCGGTGACGTGCCGAACCACCGACAGATCGTGGGAAATGAAGATGTAACTCACGCCCAACTCCTGCTGCAGATCGTTGAGCAGATTGAGCACCTGCGCTTGTACCGAGAGGTCCAGGGCAGAGACCGGCTCGTCAAGGATGATCAGGTCGGGGTCCAAAGCCAGCGCCCGGGCAATCCCAATGCGCTGCCGCTGTCCTCCGGAAAATTCCTGCGGAGACTTGGCGGCATCTGTTGCGCGCAGCCCCACCAGATCCAGCAGTTCATTCAGCCTTCTGTTCTTGGCCGCGGTTCCTCGATACAGGTCCTTGTGTGTTGCAAAGGGCTCCGTAATGATTTGCCCCGCGGTCATGCGGGCATTAAGCGAGGCGAAAGGGTCTTGAAATACCATTTGCACTCGGCGTCGCCAGGTAAGCAATTCCTTGCCCCGCAGGGCGAAGGGGTCCTGCCCTTCAAAGCGCACAGTCCCCGTATCCGGAGTCTCCAGCATCATCAGGGTGCGGGCAAGCGTTGACTTGCCGCACCCCGATTCTCCGACCAGCCCAAGGGTTTCGCCCTGGCGTACATGGAGATTAATGCCGTCCAGGGCCCGTAGCTCTTTGCTTCCGGCGGCCCCGGCCGATACGTGGAAGGTCTTGGACAAGTCCTTGACCTCCAGCACGTTCTCGGGGCTCATACTAGGCGAAGTGCTCATCGGATTTCCTCCTTGACGTTGTTGGCATCATCGTTGCCGGTCTTGGCCGCTGACACCTTTTCGGCGAAGTGGCACGCCGCGCGTTGTCCATCTGCCGTGTCCCGCAGCAGCGGGCGCTCTTGACGGCAGATAGCACTCGCCAGCGGGCAGCGATCCTGATAGACGCACCCGGCAGGAATCTTGGTTAGTTCCGGAGGGCTGCCCGGAATCGAAGACAGCCCTTCGCCGCGCTGCGCATCGGTCGGCACCGACTCGAGCAACCCCTTGGTGTATGGGTGGGTGGGGTGAGAGAACACCTTGTCGACGCTGCCTTGCTCAACGACGTTTCCGGCATACATCACGCACACCTCGTCGGCTTCTTCCGCCACCACCGCGAGGTCGTGGGTAATGAGCACAACCGCCATCTGCTGTTCGGTACGCAATTTACGCAGCAACAACATGATTTGCGCCTGCACCGTCACGTCCAGAGCGGTGGTGGGCTCATCGGCGATCAGCAACTGCGGACTGAGCGCGACGGCCATCGCGATCAGGATGCGCTGGCGCATGCCCCCGGAGAACTGGTGCGGGTAGGAGTTCACTCTGGTTTCGGGTTCCGGTATGCCTACCCGGCGCATCAGGTCGATCGCCTCGGCTTTGGCCTGCTTCTTGCTGGCCCCACGGTGGATGCGGAACGCCTCCCCCAGCTGAGTGCCAATGGTATAGACCGGATTCAGTGCGGTCAGCGCGTCCTGGAAGACGATACCCAGCCCGGGGCCGGCGACCGCCCGGCGCTGTTTCGGATTCATCTGGTTCAGGTCTTGGCCATCGAGTACCGCGGTGCCGCCGGCGACGGAGGCCACCGGGTCGAGCAGCCCGGCAATGGCCTTGGCGGTCATCGATTTCCCGCACCCGGACTCGCCCAGCAGGGCTAGCGTCTGGCCGCGCCGCGCGGCGAAACTCACCTGGCTGACCACTCTCACGGTTCCCTGCGGAGTGCGTATGTCCACGTCGAGTCCGGTGACTTCGAGCACCGTGTCGGTAGGCGGATCTGATTGCGCTGTCGGTTCAAGCATCTCGGTCATCATTTCGCGTCCTTGATTACTGCGGTGAGGTCCTTCTTTGTCTGCTTATCCAGCGTCAATCGCCAGCGTTGGGCCGGATCGGTGGCAATGCGCATCCATGCGGCTAGCACGTTGGCGGCCACCGCGGTGATCACAATGGCAAGCCCCGGAAGGATCGAAAGCCACCAGGCGGTCTGCAGGTACTGGCGTCCTTGGGCGACCATCAGCCCCCAGGAAACGTCTGGTGGCTGGATGCCGATCCCCAGGAATGACAGCGATGATTCGGCGAGCATTACGAAACAGAATTCCAGGGTCGCCAGGGTCAGCAGGGTCGGGGTGACGACCGGGATCACATGCCGCACGATAATCGAGTTGGGTTTGGTTCCGAAGGTCCGCGCCGCGTCCACAAAGGTGCGCGACTGCAGCTCGGCAGATTCGGCCCGTGCGGTACGCATGTAGATCGGGATGCGGGTGATCGCCAGAATTAGCACAATATTTGCAGCCGACGGGCTGAAAACAAAAAGAACAACTACGGCAAGCAGCAACGAGGGAAAGGACATGATGATGTCCGCCAGGCGCATTGAGATATTTTCGCGCCGGCCGCGGTGATAGCCCGCCCAAACTCCCCAGAGCGAACCGAGGACGAGGGCAACGAGCACCGCAGGAACGGCGACCAGCAATGTGGTCTGGGTCGCGACAACCATCCGGGCAAGCATGGAACGGCCCAGCGAATCCGAACCCAGAATATAGGCCCAGCCATTTGCCGGATCAAATGGCGCCTTATTCATGAACATCAGATCTTGTTTGGTGGCCAGTTCACCCATCAGGGATGGCCCGAAAGCCGCAGTCAGCAGGACGAAGCCAAGAATTACCGCGGCTACGGTGGCAAATTTATCGCGCAGCAGCATGCTCAGCATGCTCGGCCGCCCCAGTCGTTGGGCGACCGATGCCTTAACCGTCTTGCCGGGCACCGGCTGATCTTGGATTTGTGTCATGGCTATCCCCTAAGCGTCGAGCACGGCGGTCGCCGCCGAGCCGGTAGTAGTTGGGGTGGTGGGTGCTTTTGGACCGTTTTGCTGTCCACGGTGCTCGACTCGCGCCTTGCGGCGCTTGCGCGCCCCGGCGCTGGGTCGAACCCTCGGATCCAGCAGCGCGTAGCCGATATCGATCAGGATGTTCAGGACAAAGATCGCCACCGCGGTCAGCAGCACACAGGCCTGGAGCACCGCGAAATCCCGTTGCAGAATGGAGTCGATCATCAGCTTGCCAATGCCCGGCCAACCGAAAATGGTCTCCACCACCACCGCGCCATTGACCAGTCCCACCGTCAGGTCACCGGCGACGGTGAGCCCCGGGGCAGCGGCATTGCGCAATGCATGCGCTCCGACCACCCGATATTGGGTTGCGCCCTTGGCGCGCGCCAGCTTGATATACGGTTCAGACAGTGAGGAGACCATGGCTCCGCGGACCACCTGGACCAACGTGCCGAAGGGTCGCATCACCAATGTCGCCACCGGCAGCACCCAGGCCGCCATGCCCACCACCCCGGAGGTAGGAACCCAGCCGAGCGTGATGGCGAACACCCAGATTCCTACGATCGCGAGCCAGAAATCTGGGATGGACGCGGCGGTCATGGACAGGAAGCTGGAGAATCTGTCCAAAATGCCGTTGGGCTTCAGCGCCGCGGCGGAACCCACAATAACCGCCAGCACAATCGCGAGGGCCATCGTGGTGCCGGCCAGCTGCAGCGTTGCGGGGAAAGCCCGCAACGCCATGGCGCCCGCGCTTTCACCGGTGCGCATCGATTCGCCGAAATCCAAACGGAGAATTCCGCCGAAATACTGTGCCATTTGTACCCAGATCGGCTGGTCAAGTCCGTTGCGGACCGCGAAGTCTTCTCGCATGGCCTCGGTGGCATTCAACGGCAGGTAGAGCGCCGCCGGGTTGCCGGTCATCCGGGCCAGTGCGAAAACGCCCACGATGACAACCAGCAACGGCAGGGCCGAGGAGATGATCCTTTTACGCAGATAGGTGAGCATGTGACCGTGTACCTTCAGTAATTTTCGTCATTATCTGTTCCACTTCAACAGCATCGGATGCTTACTTCGCGGTGACTTCGGCCAAGCGCAGCTCGTCACCCGAGGATGAGTTCGGTTCGTAGCTCACGGTCCCGGCAATGCCGAGCATGCCCGTCTGATGCGCAATATGGGCGAATTGCACGACCTCGTCATTCTGGTACTGGAAGACCTTTTCGAAGGCCGCCTGGCGGTCCTCGCCGGTGGCGGCATCCGCCGTGTCGATGAGTTCATCCAGCTCCGGGGTTCCGAAGGCCGACTGGGCTCCCTTGGATGTCATGTACTGGTCAACGGTGAAGGCTGCGTCACCGGCTTGGTTCCCGTGCTGGGTCATCAGCATGATGGCGCCGTCCTCGTCCGTGGGGAACGGCCGGACCTGGTAAGTCAGATGCTGGCTGGTCTCAAGCATCTTCAGATTCACGTTGAGCCCCGCCTGGGAAAGCTGCTCCTGGATGACTTGCCCCAATTCCTCGATCTTCGGGAACTGTGCGGTGCGCACAATCATGTTGATCTGCGCCGAGGTTTCCACGCCGTCGTCCTTTGCCTCTGCGACCAAGGACTTGGCTTTTTCGGGGTTGTACTCCCAAACCGGCAGGGATTCGCTGTGCCCCACGACGCCTTCGGGCACGAGTTGGGCCGCGGCCTTGTCGCGCCCGCCGTAGAGCGAGGCGACGATGGCTTCCTTGTCGATGGCATAGTTCACCGCCTGGCGGATCCGGATGTCATCAAACGGTGCCTTGTCCGCGTGCATGCGCAAAGCGACGGTCTCATTGTTCGGATAGGAGACGCCTAGATCCCCGATGCTGTCTTCGGGGCTCAGCCCGGTGGCGATGTCGGCTTCCCCGGAGGTGATCATGGCAGCTCGCACGCTTCCCTCGGAGCGCCACTGGTAGTTCGCCTTGGCAAAGGCCGGGGCCTCGCCCCAGTACTCGGCAAAAGCCGAGGCATCGATGCTTTGACCGGCATTCCACGCATCGAGCTTATACGGACCGGTTCCGATGGGTTCGCGTACCTTTTCCGTGGTCGAAGTTTCCGCGGGGACGACTTCGAGGAAGGACAAGCGCAGCGGCAGGATCGGGTCCGCTTTCAAGGCGGTGACCTCCACCGTGTTGTCATCCACTGCCTTGACGTCCAAGTCATCGTCGCCAAAGACATAGCCTTCAACATTGCAGCCCAAATCCGAGTTGACGGCGCGGTTTATGGTCGCCGCGGCATCTTCTGCGGTGAAGTCCGATCCGTCGTGGAATTTCACACCTTCGCGAAGCTTCAGCGTCCAGGTGGTGTCGTCCTCGCTGGACCATTCGGTGGCGAGTTTCGGTTCGAGTTCTCCGGTGGAGGGATTGCGTTCGATCAACGGCTCGGTGATGGTCGAACGGACCACCACGCCGGTGCTCGTCAGATTCGATTCGCAGGCCTCAAGCGTGGGAGGCTCCTGCTGCAGCACGATCCGGAGGGTGTCGCCGGCAACGGCCGCCTGCGAGCCGCTGGTGGAATCTTCGGAATTGGCCACCGAGCAACCTGCCAGCGCCGTGGTGCTCAGCAGGGCGCCGGCGGCCACTGCCATGGAGATGCGCCGAGCTCGTGGTGCGGTGTGCGGGGAGTTAGTCATCGTTGTTTCCTTCGACGTACGAGTGCGGGTGCGGCCAGTGCGAAAAACTAGCCTTGTTCGTACCAAAGTTTTGACTGCAGCCGGTGGCCGGTCAAGGGATGACCGGCCCGCGTCATGGCCAAAGAGAAGGATCACTGGTGCCTACCGGCAAGTATCAAATGTGACATGCGCTACATTTCGCGCCTGAATCCTCACTGATACCGTAAGGGCATAGATCTATCCAATCTGCGTGTTGGACTTGAATCGTTGAAAGTTCCTACGATGCAGTTATGCCCACAGATACCAGCGCGTCCGCATCGCGCAACACCACCGCAATCACCGGGAACGCCATCGTGCGCGTCGGCCCGGTGAACCCCACCGTCGCGAAGGCCCTTGCCGAAGAATTCGATTCGCTGATCCTTCCCGCGGCCGGCGCCGAGCGCGACACTTTCCTTCAAGTGCACGCGGATGCGATCCGCATCGCCGTATGCTCGGGCAAGATCGGCGTCGATACCGAACTGATGAGCCGCTTGCCCAATCTGGAAGCGGTTATCAATTTCGGCGTGGGCTACGATGCCACCGACTTCTCCCAGGCCGCACAGCGCAACATCCCGATCAGCAACACTCCAGAGGTTCTCACCGACTGCGTGGCGGATACCGCGCTGGGCTTGTACTTGAGCACGCTTCGCTCATTGTGTGCAGCCGAGCGATTTGTCCGCAATGGAACGTGGGGCAAGGGAGAGAATTTCCCGCTGGCCACCAGGGCCAGCGGCAAACGCGTGGGCATCCTCGGCCTTGGCCGAATCGGGCAGGCAATCGCCACACGCTTGGAGGCATTTGGGTGTGAAATCCACTATCATAACCGTTCGCAAAAGCCCGGCGTTTCCTATACCTTCCACGGCTCCGCAGCCGAGCTCGCCGCGGCCACCGATGTCTTGATCGTCGCGGCGGCAGGCGGCCCGGAATCGGCCAATCTGGTGGACGGCGAGGTCCTGTCGAAAGTTGGAACGCAAGGCTTCCTGATCAATATTGCGCGCGGCAGCGTGGTGGACGAAGCAGCGCTTGTCCATGCCCTGCAAAATGGCCTGATTGCGGGCGCAGGGTTGGACGTCTTCGCCAAGGAACCGACCGTCCCGCAAGCGCTGCTTGCGCTGGATAACGTTGTGCTGCTGCCGCACCTGGGCAGCGGAACGCACGAGACGCGCGCAGATATGGCGGCGATGACCTTGGATAACCTGCGTTCCTATCTGGCAGACGGTTCGCTCGTCACCCCAATCTCCTGACGCGGCCTGCTTTCCAGCGCTCCGGCGGCACCGCGTGAGAAGAGTGGAAGACTCAAACTGCTGAGGCTGGAATATCGCAGCACGACTTCGCGTTGTGCCTAAGACGACAACCGAGGAGAAATGAGCAGAATATGGCCGAAACAAATCGAGTAGTCATTCTTGGCGGACACGGGAAGATCGCCCTTCTCGCGGCGCCCAAACTTGCACGTCAGGGACTGGAAGTCGAGTCCGTGATCCGCAATCCGGACCATGCAGAAGAAATCACCGCGCTTGGCGCGACTCCGGTCGTGCTCGACATCGAGCAGGCCGACGTGGACAGCCTCGCTCGGCAGTTTGCCGGCGCCAAGGCCGTTGTTTTCTCCGCCGGAGCCGGCGGCGGCAATCCCGAACGCACCCTTGCGGTGGACTACCAGGCTGCCGTGCGCACCATGCAGGCAGCGCAGCAGGCTGGAGTGAAGCGCTTTGTGATGGTTTCATACTCACGCGCTGCGGTGGACGTGGACACCCTCGATCCGGAAGATTCGTTCTTCGGCTACGCTAAGGCCAAGCACGACGCAGATGAGTATCTGCGCGGCACCGATCTGGACTACACGATCCTCGGACCGGGCGCCTTGACCCTCGACTCGTCCACCGGGCAAATCGTCCTGGCCGACGCAGAAGGCAAGATCCAGGGTCGCGCCGTGCTGGATGGGAAATCCAACACCTCTAGAGAGAACGTCGCCGAGGTCATCACGCACGTGCTGGCCAAGGATGCGGCGACTCGCCGAACGGTTAATTTCTACGATGGGTCCACCCCGATCGCTGAAGCCATCGGCTAGACCAAGCCTCCCCTCCACGAAAGACCGCTCGGATGCTCCGGGCGGTCTTTCACTTTAATCTTGGTGATTGCGGTCGGCACCGCGGCAGATCTGGTTGCAGAATCCCAGCAGAACCACTTGTGTCACAACTCCTTAACTTATAATATAAGTTACATGCAGGGCCCGCGCAGGGCACTTTCCCAATAGGAGTTCAAAACTCATGAGCTACACACCAGATGCCATTCGCCACGTCAAGCTTTCTACCGCACGGCTTCCCCTGGCCACACCGATCTCGGATGCCAAGGTCTTCACCGGACGCCAGAAGCCGATGACCGAAGTGGTCTTCCTCTTCGCGGAAATCACCACCGAGCAGGGCCACGAGGGCCTTGGCTTCTCCTACTCCAAGCGAGCCGGCGGCCCCGCGCAGTACGCACACGCCAAGGAAGTCGCACAGACCATGATCGGCGAGGACCCCAACGACATCGCCAAGCTCTACACCAAGCTGCTGTGGGCCGGCGCCTCGGTGGGTCGTTCGGGTGTCGCCACCCAGGCACTGGCGGCCTTGGACATCGCGCTCTACGACCTGAAGTCCAAGCGCGCGGGGCTGCCGCTGGCCAAGTTCCTAGGCGCGCACCGCGATTCGGTCCGCACCTACAACACCTCCGGTGGATTCCTGAACGCAAGCATCGAAGAGGTCAAGGACCGTGCGACTCAATCCATTGCCGAGGGTATCGGCGGCATCAAGATCAAGGTCGGGCTGCCCGACAGCGCCGAAGACCTGCGCCGCGTCGCTGCCGTGCGTGAGCACATCGGGGCGGACTTCCCGCTGATGGTGGATGCAAATCAGCAGTGGGACCGCGCCACTGCCCTGCGCATGGGCCGCAAGCTCGAAGCATTCGACCTGGTGTGGATCGAAGAGCCATTGGACGCCTATGACGCCGAGGGGCATGCGGCGCTGACCGCCGCACTGGATACCCCCATCGCCACCGGCGAGATGCTTGCCTCGGTGGCCGAACACGAGCGCCTGATCTCCGCCCGTGCGTGCGACATCATTCAGCCCGACGCTCCACGCGTCGGCGGCATCACCCAGTTCCTGCGTCTGGCGACGCTAGCCGATCAGGCTGGACTGGATCTGGCACCGCACTTCGCCATGGAAATCCACCTGCATCTGGCAGCCGCCTACCCACGCGAACCGTGGGTGGAGCATTTCGACTGGTTGGATCCGCTGTTCAATGAACGCCTCGAGACCAAAGACGGCCGCATGATCGTGCCGAACCGCCCGGGTCTGGGATTCAGCTTCAGCGACCAGGCACGCGCCTGGACCACCGAAACTGTGGAATTCGGCCGGGCCTAAAGAAACCGCAATAAGCGCCGGGACATCTCATCGAGGTGCCCCGGCGCTTATTCTTGACCTATGGAGAGCATGAAACCGAATCTGACCACCACCCTGGTCCAGCACCTTCGTGAGCGGATCAGCTCCGGGGCAATCGCCCCCGGCGACAAGCTTCCCAGCGAGAATACGCTGATTGCCGACCACGGCGTCTCGCGCACCGTGGTCCGCGAGGCCATCACCCGGCTGCAAGCCGAGGGGCTGGTGCATACGCGCCGTGGCGCAGGCAGTTTCGCGCTGACTCCCCCGGCAGAGGATGCCTCGGCCCAGGCACGCGTGCCGCGTACCCTGGCCGAACGCCGTCAGCTGATCGAGTTCCGCATGGGCTTTGAATCCGAAGCGGCGGCAAATGCCGCAAGCCGCTCTGCCTCAGCGAATCTCACGGACATGGATTCGGCGCTGGCCGCTTTCCGCGCCGCCGGCCCCAACGCCGCCCAGGCCATGAGCTGTGACTACGAATTCCATCTGGCGGTCGCTCGCGCCAGCGCGAACCCATACTTCGTGCAAGCGGTAGAGCTCTTCGGTCCGGCAATGATCGCCATGCCACGCCAGCGCTTCTCGATCCCCGACGGCAAGCTTGCCCCGCGCCTGGAACGCGTCGCTGAGGAACACGAAGCAATCCGAGCGGCCATTGCCTCCGGAAACCAGTTGTCCGCCAGCGCCGCCATGCGCATGCACCTCGCGAACTCGTTGCATCGGCTGGACCTTGAATCTGGAATTTCCGAGGGCAACTAGCAGGCATCTGGGCAGCCTCGACGCTGCCTGCCACAGCATCAAAGCCGCAGCTATCCCGGATTTTCGGGATAGCTGCGGCCTTGAATTATCTACTGAGAAGCGCTTGCTACGTTTGCTCCACCTTCACCGCAAGCACCGGGTGTTGGGCCTGGAGCAAGATGCGTTGCGCTTGGGAACCCATGATGAACTTCCCCACCTGCGAACGCTGGCGAAGCCCAATGACGATCAGTGACACCTGGTGCTCGTCCGCCAGTCCCAGGAACTCTTCGGTGAGATCGTCACGGTAGGTCGATTCGAGCACCCGAGCCTCGATTCCCGCCTGTGCGGCGGATTCCAGGACCCTGGCCAGATCTTCCGGCGATGCGGTGTTCTTGTCAACCAAAGAACCATCACGTGAGGAATTGACGATCAGCAGCTCCTCCTGGCGCAGCTTCGATTCTTTGATTGCCGCGGCTACCGCGGCCTCTCCGACATTGCTGGGAACGTATCCGACGATGATACTCATGCGTTTTCCTTTTCCTTCGCGACCGCGGCGGCTAGCGAGCCGTTTTTGCGCCTATCGATAGCTGACTTAATCATTGGCCATACAGCAACAAAGATGAACAGAGCCAGCAGCGTTGCAGAGATTGGACGGGTGAAGAACCCCGTGGGATCTCCTTCCAGCACCAGCAGGGAGCGGCGCAGGTTGGATTCCAGCAGGCTGCCCAGGACGAAGGCCAATACCAGTGGGCCTGGTTCAAAGCCGAACTTCTTCATCAGGTAGCCAAGCGCGCCAAAGAGCACCACCAGCAGCACGTCGAACATCGAGTTTCGGATCGTGTAGGCCCCCAGCAGGGTGATCAATGCGGTAATCGGAGCGAGGATCGCCGCACGGATGCGCAGGATCCTGACGAACACCCCGATCAGGGGAATGGACATGATCAGCAGCAGGATATTGCCGATGTACATCGAATTCACCACGCCCCAGAACAGTTCTGGGTCGTTGCTAATCAGCTGCGGACCGGGGGTCACGCCCTGGATCAATAGCGCACCGAAAATAATCGCCATGGTCGCGTTGGCTGGGATGCCCAAGGTGAGCAAAGGTATGAAGGAACTGGTCGCCGCGGCGTTATTTGCCGATTCTGGACCGGCAACGCCTTCGATGGCTCCCTTGCCAAATCGTGAGGGGTCCTTCGCGGTTTTCTTTTCCATGGCGTACGAGGCAAGCGAAGAAATAGTCGCGCCGCCACCTGGCAGAATCCCCAGGAAGAATCCGAGCACCGAACCGCGGCCGATAGCTCCCGAAGCCTCTTTGATGTCTTTGGCCTTGGGCCAGACATTTGAGACCTTCATCGGAGCCGT
The DNA here is from genome assembly GCF_052379245.1 of Glutamicibacter sp. AOP12-B1-11. Classification (NCBI taxonomy): domain Bacteria; kingdom Bacillati; phylum Actinomycetota; class Actinomycetes; order Micrococcales; family Micrococcaceae; genus Glutamicibacter; species Glutamicibacter sp. AOP12-B1-11. Next base: position 61,675 of record NZ_JBQSYL010000020.1, read on the forward strand.
GGCGGCGCGGTGGCGTTCTTCAAGGTTGTAGAGGATCTCACCGACGCCGAAGAGTCCCATGGCGATGGGCACGAAGTCGATGCCGTCTGCCAGCGACAGGTTTCCGAACGTGAAACGTTCGGCGCCGGTGAATCCATCACGTCCAACGGTGGCCAGGAACAGGCCAACCGCGGCGGCGATGATCGCCTTGATTTTCGTGCCACCAGAGATGGTGGCAACCAGCAGGATGCCGAGCATTGCCAGCGCGGTATATTCCGGTGGTCCGAAATCCAACGCAAAACTGGCAACCAGAGGGGCCAGGAAGGTCAGCCCGATAATGGAGACCGTGGCGCCAAAGAAGGAACCGATGGCCGCGATACCCAGGGCGGTACCAGCCCGGCCTTGTTTGGCCATGACATATCCGTCAAAGACGGTGACCACGCTGCTTGCTTCACCGGGCAGGCGAAGCAGTACCGAGGTGATGGTGCCACCGTACTGGGCACCGTAGAAAATTCCTGCGAGCATAATGATCGCGGTGACCGGCTCGACGCCGTAGGTCATCGGCAGCAGGATCGCGATCGTCGCGGCGGGGCCGAGGCCCGGCAGCACGCCGATGAGCATACCGACGACGACACCGAGCAGGCAGTAAAGAAGGTTAGTGGGGTCCAAGACGACGGTGAAGCCGTCCATGACCGGTCCGAAGAATTCCATGCGCATATACCTTTACTTGCGACTTAAAACAGTCGGGGAATGGTGGTGCCGAGGGCGGCGATGAAGATCGCGTAGAAGGCGGCGACAATCAAAATCGAGTAGATCGTGGCAGACCTCCAGCGTTCACCACCCAACCAGCGCATCCAGACGAAGCACAACAACAGTGCCGGAACTTCAAAGCCAATCAGCGGCATCAGCACCACCATCAGGATCAGCGTTCCGAAACCAATGGCTGCATACCAGCTCATGCCACTGAATTTCTCGCCGTCCTTGCCTCCGGAGCGTCCGACAATGATCTGTGCAATTGCCATCACACCGGCAATCAGCGTGACGATAAATGGCCACATGCCGGCCGCTGGCGCCGCCGGGGTCCCCAGCCCCAACCCGATGGACAGCGCCAGTCCGGCGATGCTCAGCGCGAGAACCACCAAGGACGAAACCAGGTTTGCGATAGGTCCAGCTGGTTCCGGAGCTTCGGCTTCCCATTGGGCTGCCAGCTCTTCGGGTGTCAGATCGTCAAGCTCGACACCCTCCGCCGGAGCCTGCGGGGCAGCCGGCTCAATAGGCCGAGCTTCTTCAGCCTTTTTCGCGTCCATAACTTTCATCCTTTGGTACTCACTTTCGGGTTGGGACCAGTAGCTACTGGTTACTTACCTGCCAGCGAGATGCCGTGCTCTTCGGTCAGGTCCTTGTACTTGGCTGCCAGTTCATTCCATTCGGTGACAACCTCTTCGCCCGAAATCTCGTGAGGGGTGAGCATGTTCTGCTCGTTGAAGCTCTTGTAGCTATCGGTGCCCACCGCGTCCTTGATCGAGGCCACGAGCGTATCCTTGGCCTCGTCGTCCAGGCCCTTAGGCGCTGCGATGGCGCGGTACTGGGATACGGGAACTTCATAGCCTGATTCGATGGCGGTCGGAACATCCGGCAGGAACTCATTGCGTTCCTTGGAGAAGATCACAATCGGGGTCACGGTACCCGCATCGATCTGCGGCTTGGCTTCGCCCAGCTGAATCGTGGAGATCTGCACCTGGTTGCCCATAACGGCGGTCAACGCCGGGGAACCCGAGTCGAAGGGAACGGTGGTTCCCGCGATATCAGCCTGCGCCAAGAGCAGCGCCTGGGCCAGCTGCGAACCGGTGCCAACACCGGTGGTGCCGAAGGAAAGCTTCTCGTCACTGTTCTTAATGTCCTCTAGGCTCTTCACACCCGAGTCGGTGCTGGCGACCATCACGTAGTCGTCTTGGGATAGACCCATGAGCACATCCAAGTCGTCGAGGGAGACGGCTTCTTCTTCCGAAACCGCCAACGGTGTGATGGTGATCAGCGACGCGTTGAGCAGGATCAGGTTCTGGCCATCGGCTTCCAAGGCCGCTACTTCCTGAGTAGCCAAGGCGCCGTTGGCACCGGGCTTATTCACCACGGGCATGGAAACGCCCAGGGATTCGGCCATGCCTTCCGCAGCAGCGCGGGAAATCAGGTCGGTGGAACCGCCGGGAGCCTGGCCCACCGTGAGCGTTACCGGACCGCTCGGGAATTCGCCGGAGGCCGTGCTGTCGCCGACGTTGCCGCCACAGGCGGTCAGCGCGAGGGCCGCGCCGGCGGCGGAAAGCGAGAGGAGGGTGCGTCGGGTCATGCGATTTTTCACGGGAAGATCTCCTATGGTTTCGAGTGTATGAGTCCGATTAATGCTGGCCTCGTGAGGCAGCTCACCAATCAGGTCTCCGGTACAGCCTAGAAAATAGATATGATGCATGTCCAAGGTCAACTATGCATGGAATGATTCCCGAAAGGTATCAAGTGTTCACTCTGGATCAGGCCCGCAGCTTCGTTGCGGTAGCAGAAGAGCTGCATTTCGGACGGGCGGCCGAACGTCTGAATATGACGCAACCTCCGCTGAGCCGGCAAATTCAAAAGCTGGAAAGGTCGGTCGGGGTTGAACTGCTCGAACGAGATAACCGCCGCGTTTCATTGACCGCGGCCGGCCACGCATTCCTCACCGATGCCCGGCGGCTGGTGGTTGCCGCCGAACGGGCCCCGGATAACGCGCGGCGCATTGCAGCGGGCCAACTCGGTGAACTGCGGATCGGGTTCACCGCAGCATCTGGCTTTAGCCTCTTGGGTCCGCTGCTGGCCGAAATCACCGAACAAATGCCAGAGGTCCATCTCGATCTCGTGGAGATGGTGACCAGCGAGCAGGTCGACGCGCTGCTTGACGGGGATTTGGATCTGGGACTTGCCCGGCCGCCATTTGACGCGAAGCTCTTCGAATCCACCTTATTGTTTTCCGAGGGGCTCTTTGCCGCGGTGCCCACTGGGCACCGTCTTGATCTGCTGCAGCGAGAACTCGTTTTTGATGATCTGCGCGAAGAACCACTGATCATGCACTCTTCGACCAAGGCGCGCTACTTCTACGACTTGGTGGTCCGCCGGCTCGATGTGGAGCACAAGAACGTGCGCCATACCGTAAGCCAGATCCTCACCATGGTTGCCTTGGTGTCCGCCGGACGCGGTATCGCGATTGTTCCGGAAAGCGCCAAGCTGCTGGGCGTGCACGGGGTCAGCTACCTGCGGCTTGGCGACGTCACCGACGATCCCGTGCAATTGCACGCCATCTGGAGCAAGACCTCCCGCAATCCGGCTCTTGGACGCCTGGTGGACATAGTGCGCGGCTCGCTGCATGGTTAATGATGCTCGTAGGGTATCAAACAATATAAATATGGGCTTGGACAGGCATCACACTAGCTCCATACGCTGGGGACAACGGATTCAATCCACCCACCTTCCGTCGATTCATCTTGCGACGGATCAAGAAAAGGACCATCCCCATGGCTCAGTACACTCCCGCCGAACTCGCCGACAAGCTCAAAGACGGGCTGCTCTCCTTCCCGGTCACCGCGTTCGATGCTGACCTCGAAATCGACGAGGCAACCTACCGCCGCCACCTGGACTGGCAGTCGAGCTTCGACGTCGCGGGCCTGTTCGCAGCCGGCGGCACCGGCGAAGGCTTTGCGCTGACCTCAGAAGAAGCAGCAAGAGTTGTGCGCATGGCCGTGGAAGAAGCCGGCTCACGAGTTCCGGTGCTCGCTTCGGCCGGCGGTTCCACCAAGCAGGCCATCCAGAACGCCCAGGACGCCGAAGCCGCTGGCGCCGAGGGGTTGCTGCTGCTGCCTCCATACCTGACCGAGTGCGACCAGGAAGGCCTGTACCAGCATGTCTCCTCGATCTGCTCCGCAACCAAGACCGGCGTGATCGTGTACAATCGCGCCAACGCCGTCTACTCGGCGGACACGGTGGCTCGACTGGCAGAAAACCACGAGAACTTCATTGGCTTCAAGGACGCCAACGGCGACATTGAGCACCTGACCAAGGTCTACGCCAAGAACGGCGATCGCTTGTTCTACCTCGGCGGCCTGCCCACTGCCGAGACCTTTGCGCTGCCACTGCTGCAGCTGGGCATGAGCACCTACTCCTCGGCCATGTACAACTTCGTCCCGGAATTCGCCCTGGACTTCTACAAGGACGTACGCGCTCAGGATCGCGTGGCAGTCAACGAAAAGCTCAACCGATTCGTATTGCCGTACCTGGATATCCGCGACCGCGTCAAGGGCTACGGTGTCTCCATTGTCAAGGGCGGGTTGAAGGCCATCGGCCGCGACTCGGGTTCGGTACGCCCACCGCTGCAGAACCTGACCGAGCAGGACCTTGCGGATCTGAGCGCACTGATCCAGCAGGCAGGCATTGTGCCCGCCGGGGCCATCCACTAAGCCAAGCCGCGTTCATCACCGGCAAACAAATACGTCGAATCAGGAGTAATAATGACTATCAATACTCAGAACTTGACCGGGCAATCAATCCTTGCGGGTATAACTACCGCCGGAAACGGCCGCGCAGTACACGGCTACAACCCTGCCACCAATGAACCGCTGGAGCCGGCATACTCGCTGATCGATCTGGACCAGCTGAAGATCGCCACCGCGGCGGCGGCCGAGGCTTTCGATACCTTCCGATCACTGGAACCCGCGAAGCACGCGGATTTCCTGGATGCGATCGCCGAGAACATCGAAGCCGTGGGTGCCGAGCTGGTAGCACGGGCCATGGCGGAAACCGGGCTTCCCGAGGCGCGCCTGACCGGCGAGCGCGGTCGCACCACCGGGCAGCTGCGGCTGTTCGCAAAGGTTGTCCGCCAAGGCGACCAACACGGGGTCCGCGTAGATCCGGCGCTTCCGGAACGCGCCCCGCTCCCGCGCGTTGACATTCGCCAGCGCAAGATCGCTGTAGGACCGGTTGCGGTCTTCGGCGCCTCCAACTTCCCGCTGGCATTCTCCACCGCGGGCGGAGACACCGCATCGGCGCTGGCCGCTGGTTGCCCGGTTGTTTTCAAGGCACACAACGCCCACCCGGGGACCAGCGAGATTGTCGGTCAGGCAATCAGCAAAGCTGTTGCGGACTTTGGCCTGCACCCGGGCGTCTTCTCGCTGGTTTATGGTCCGGGCGCGACCATCGGCCAGGCCCTCGTAGCGGATCCAGTGATCAAGGCAGTTGGATTTACCGGTTCGCGTTCGGGCGGCACGGCACTAATGGCTACCGCGGCCGCACGTCCAGAGCCGATTCCGGTCTACGCCGAGATGAGCTCCATCAACCCAGTGATCTTCTTTGACGGTGCGCTGTCCGAAGATCCAGCCGCGCAGGCAAATGCCTACCTGGGTTCTGTCACCGGTTCCTCGGGTCAGCTGTGCACCGCACCGGGATTGGTCTTCGTGCCTACCGGCACTGGCGGTGACGCATTTGCGCAAGCCATCAGCGGCCAGGCTCCGAATACCGCGGGGCAGACAATGCTGACCGAAGGAATCTACAACTCCTGGATGCAGGGTGTCGAGGCCTTAGGCGGCCAGCCGGGCGTCGAGCTGTTGGGTCGCGGTACCGAAGGAGCCGGTCAGAATGCACCGGCACCTGCCATCTTCTCCTCCTCGGTAGAACAGCTGCTGGAAAATCCGGTGCTTCAGGATGAAATCTTTGGTGCCGCTTCGCTAGTGATTCGCTACGATTCTGCTGCCGAACTGGTCACCGCGCTGTCAAAGTTGGAAGGCCAGCTCACCGCGACCTTGCAGCTCACCGATGCGGACCACGAAACCGCTGCCGCGGTACTCCCGACCTTGGAAACCAAGGTTGGCCGTATCCTGGTCAACGGCTGGCCAACGGGCGTTGAGGTGGGCCACGCCATGGTGCACGGCGGACCGTTCCCGGCCACCTCGGATCCGCAGACCACCTCGGTAGGCACGCTGGCTATCGAACGTTTCTTGCGCCCCGTTGCCTACCAGAACTTCCCCAACGCGCTGCTGCCACGGCCGATCGCCAAGGACAACCCTTGGAATCTGACCCGACGCATTGATGGCGCACTGACCACCACCGGAGAGTAGTCGATGAGCAGCCAGCCAACTATCGCCTCGATTCAGGTCATTCCCGTCGCCGGACACGATTCGATGCTGTTGAATCTCTCCGGTGCCCATGGCCCCTTCTTTACCCGAAATATCGCCATCGTCACCGATTCCGAGGGTCGCACCGGTCTGGGTGAGGTGCCCGGGGGCGAAGCGATCCGTTCGACCATCGAAGAGGCCGGTACGCTGCTCACCGGCGCTCCCGTCGCGACATACCGAACGCTGCTGCGCCGGGTCGCGTCCCGCTTCGCGGACCGGGATTCCGGCGGACGCGGGACGCAGACCTTCGATCTCCGCACCACGGTGCACGCGGTGACAGCCATCGAATCCGCCTTGCTGGATCTCCATGGCCAGTTCCTCGGCGTGCCGGTGGCCGAGTTGCTCGGCGATGGGCAGCAGCGCGACGCGGTGCCAATGCTCGGCTACCTGTTCTACGTGGGCAACCCGGATCGGACCGACCTTCCGTACCTGCGCGAATCGCAGGGTGCGGATGACTGGGCGCGCGTGCGCCGCGAAGAGGCCATGACTCCCGAAGGCATTGTCCGCTTGGCCGAGGCGGCCCAGCAGCGCTACGGCTTCAAGGACTTCAAGCTGAAGGGCGGAGTCCAGGACGGCGACGCCGAGGTGGACGCCGTCATCGCACTGAAGGACCGTTTCCCCGAGGCTCGAATCACCCTTGATCCCAATGGCGGATGGTTGTTGGAGGACGCGATCCGGTTGGGCAAGCGCATGGCCGGGGTGGTGGCCTACGCCGAGGATCCCTGTGGTCCGGAGGGACGCTTCTCGGGCCGCGAGGTGATGAGCGAGTTCCGCCGGGCCACCGGGCTGCAGACCGCCACGAACATGATCGCGACCGACTGGCGGGAAATGTCTCACGCGGTGCGCACCAACGCGGTGGATATTCCGCTGGCCGACCCGCATTTCTGGACGATGTCCGGTTCGGTGCGTGTTGCCCAGCTCTGCGACGAATTCGGATTGACTTGGGGGTCGCATTCCAATAACCACTTCGATGTCTCGTTGGCCATGTTCACCCAGGTAGGTGCGGCCGCACCGGGCGAGATCACTGCCCTGGATACGCACTGGATTTGGCAGGACGGCCAGGGACTCACCGAGGATCCGCTGCTGATTCGAGATGGGGAAATCAAGGTTCCGCAGCGCTCCGGTTTGGGCGTCACGCTCAACATGGACCGCGTGCAGGAAGCTCACGAGCTGTACCTCGAACAGGGGCTGGGTTCACGTGACGATGCGGTGACCATGCAATATCTGATCCCCGACTGGACCTTCGATTCGAAGAGGCCTTGTCTGGTTCGCTAGCGGGCAGCAGTAGAATCTGAATAATGCGCCGTGGACGGTGAGGATAGCTTTCAGCGTTATCCTCACCGTCCATAGCTGCGAATAACCGCAGACTTGGCAGCACCAATTTTTGGGCGAGGAAGGCAACATGCAAGGAGTTTTGCAAGGATTTGCCGTTGTCCTGATACTCATTGGCATTGGCCTGCTGACCTCGATAGCATTGCCGCGAAAACGGGTGGCAATTGCTCAGGGGCTGACCCCACTCATCTTCTACATCACCAACCCCGCGCTGATGTTCACCCTGCTGGCAAGCACGGACCTGCATGCGGTTATCGGAGTATTCACCCCGATAGCATTGATCACCGCCGTGTTAACCGGGGCGCTGTATGCCTTGGTAGCGAAGCTGGTTTTCAAGACTCCGGCCCAGCGGCTGCCCGCCGCGGCCATGTCCACAAGTTACGTCAACGCCGGAAATATCGGGGTGCCGCTGGCCCTCTACGCGGTGGGGAGCACCAACCCTGTGGTCTCGGTGCTCATTGCGCAGCTGCTGATCATTGCACCGGTCTACCTGTGCATGTTTGCGGTGGTCTCCCGCGCTCCGCGCGGGGACACAGGCAATATGCCGCTTGCGAAGACGATCCTCAAGTCCATCGCCAATCCGGTCACCATTGCAACCTTGCTCGGCGCGGTCTTCTCGTTCTTTGGCTTGCGGCTGCCCGAAGTCATTCACGCTCCAGTGCAAATGCTCGGCGATGCGTCGATTCCCCTCTTGCTCATGGCCTTCGGCATGGCGTTGTACGGCCAGCGCCCGCTGTCCGATAGGGACCTGCGAGGCGAAATCTATCTGGCGACCGCCTTCAAGGTGCTTTTCATGCCGGTGTTCGCCTGGCTCGTGGCCCGATTCGTCTTCGGCTTAGCAGGAATTGAGCTTCTCGGCGTGGTGATCATGGCGGCGTTGCCCACCGCGCAAAACGTCCTGCTATTCTCCCAGCAGTTCAAGCTGCCCGTTGCCGTACCGCGAGAAGTGGTGCTGACCAGTACCTTGCTCACCATCCCTGTGGTCCTGCTGGCAACATTCTTGTTGGGTTAGGCAGGAACTGAACAGGGAATGGAAGCGGCGGCCAAGCCTTGCTCGTTCCAGCGGTCCAGCGCCGCTAGTTTGCGCAGCCGCAGCTACCTGGCGATGGCTCCATGGGAGGGGATGACCGCACCTTCAACACTTTCCAAAGATTCAAGAAATACTTCCCTGAGCCGTTTGGCTGCCGGGTTGGCCGACGATTCTTCCCACGCCAAGAAAATGTCCGAATGGTTCAGCCCCTGCAATCCGTCGGGGCCAACCAGTTCTTCAAACACCACTCCGGTCGGTGCAAAGTCCATGGCGCTTGCCGGTACGAGCGACACACCCAATCCGACTCCCACAAGAGCCATTAGCGCTGGGATCTGGCTAGCGATCTGGCTAATCCTTGGCTTGGCATTGACCGAGTCAAACAATCGGAGCACCAAGTCGTAGAAGTAGCGCGCCTCATTGGTTGAATACATCATCAGCGGCAGCCCCACGAGTTCCTTGATGAGCACTCCCTTCCCGGTGACCAGATAGTGTCCTTCCGGAAGCGCGACAACCAGCCGGTCCTTTTTGATCAGGCAAGTTTCCACTCCGGCACGGTTCACTACCGGTCGCAGCAACCCAATATCGATGGTCCCCTTGCTCAACGCGTCAAGCTGGTCGACGGAGACAGCCTCGCGCAGCACCATGGTCACGTCCGGTAATTGTTGGGCGGCTCTGGCCAGGAATTCTGGGAGCACCGATTGCCCGGCCACGGAGGTATACCCGACAACCACCGTCCCCGATTCCCCCGAGGACACACGGGACACTTCGAGGCTGGTCTTTCGGCTCATATCCAAAAGGCGTCGCGCATTAGGCAACAGCACCTCACCGGCGGCCGTGAGCGCAACGTTGCGCGAGCTGCGAATGAATAGTTTTGCCTGGAGCTCGCGTTCAAGCAATTGGATCTGCCGGCTCAATGGCGGTTGCGTCATATTCAAACGTTCAGCTGCGGCGCCGAAGTGAAGTTCTTCGGCGACAGCGACAAAGGACTCAAGCTGAATCAGCGTGAACATCAATGCACCTCTTGAATCGTTGATTGCATAATTTAGCTTGGACAGGTATCGATCCGTGCTCTTAGTGTGAGTCTAAACGCCAACGAAAACCGGAGCACCAATATGTCGCACATACCTTCCCTCGGCAGCCTCGCATCGCTGACCCCTCACACCTCAAGACCGCCGGTGCGCATTTCCGACATTCAAGTCACCCCGGTGGCATTCGCAGACCCACCGCTCTTGAATTCAGTAGGAGTCCACGAACCATTCGCCCTTCGTGCCATCGTGGTGGTTCGTACGGAAGGCGGGCATTATGGTCTGGGCGAAACGTATGGGGATGCAGTCCATGTGAGCAGGCTGCGGCGAGCCGCAGCCAGCCTGATCGGCGCAGACGCTTTTAATACCAATAGAATTTCGTCTTTGGTCTCGCAATCCTTGTTGGACGATAACGGCGTTGGTGGTCATGGGACCGGAGGCATGGTCACCACCACGTCGCTCGATGACCGTGTACTCTCTGCTTTCGACGTTGCCTGTCTGGATATTCAGGGCAAGATCCTCGGGGTGCCGGTCAGCACCCTGCTCGGTGGTGCAGTACGGGATGAGGTCGAGTTCAGCGGATACCTGTTTTACAAGTGGGCGGCGCACCCCGGATTGGACGATGATTCGTGGGGCGAAGCACTCGACCCTGCCGGAATAGTCGCCCAGGCTCGCAGGATGGTTCGCGATTGCGGATTCAAAGCACTCAAGCTAAAGGGCGGGGTGTTCCCGCCCGATCAGGAAGCCGAGGCGATCCTTGCCCTACGCCAAAGGTTCCCGGACATTGCCTTGCGCATCGATCCAAATGGCGTGTGGACCGTGGAAACTGCAATTCGCATAGGACAACGGTTAGCGCCCGTTCTTGAATACCTTGAGGACCCTTGCCTCTCGATTGCCGATAACGCACAGGTGCGGGCAGCCATCGATCTGCCCGTCGCCACGAACATGTGCGTGGTGTCGTTCAATGACCTGCCTCCCGCTATCGAAGCCGGAGCGGTTGACGTTGTGCTTTCCGACCATCATTTCTGGGGAGGGCTGAACCGTTCCCGGCTTCTGGCCGGGATTGCCGAAACCTTTGATCTTCGCCTATCAATGCACTCGAATTCCCACTTGGGCATTAGCTTCGCGGCGATGATCCAGCTCGCCGCCGCTACCAAAAACATTGACTATGCTTGCGACACTCATTGGCCTTGGAAACGGACTGAAGATGACGTGATAGTTCCAGGCGTATTGGAAATATCAGACGGGGCAGTCAAGGTTCCGACATCTCCAGGTCTGGGCGTAGAACTGGACGAGGTAGCCCTAGAACGCATGCATCAGCAGTATCTGGACTGCGGAATGACCAAGCGCGATGATACTTCGTACATGCAAGGCATCGATCCCACGTACGAGCTTAAGAGCCCTCGTTGGTAACGCCGCTGCGCGTAGTGGTCACAGATCCTATCGTGTCCCGCCTTGCACCTTTGTTCAAGGAGCTTGGCCCCGAGCACGATTGGGAATTCGTCGCCCACCTGTCCCCTGCCGAGCAATCCAAACATGTTTCCATGTCCGATGTGCTGGTCTGCTCTAAGTTGAACTCGGAAGACGCTGCGCAATGCCCGGCGCGGCTGGTTCATGTCACCGGTGCGGGCACGGATCGAGTCGCGTTGGCCAGCTTGCCTAGTTCAACGCTGGTTGCGCGCACCGCGCACCATGAGCGTTCCATTGCCGAACACGTATTGATGGTGATTCTGGCCCACCAGCGGCGGCTCTTCTCCGCGGCCGAAGAGCTGCGTCAAGGAAGCTGGAGGTCGGTTTCCACCGCTCAGGCTGTTCCGCTGCACCGTACTTTCAGGGATTTGACCATCGGTTTCATTGGACTGGGTGGCATCGGTGAGCAAACCTTGGAATTCACCACCGCCTTAGGTGCCAGCGCGATAGCCGTGCGAAGAACACCACTTGGCGATAGGCATCCAAATCCACAGCTGAGGTGGGTGAAAGGTCTAGGCGCCTTGCCCGAGCTTCTACGTGACAGCGACGTAGTGGTCCTCGGATTACCGCTAACCGATGAAACCCGCGGCCTCATCGGCGAAAAAGAACTAACGCACATGCGTGATGATGCCTTGCTGGTCAACGTTTCGCGCGGGGAGATCGTTAATGCTTCGGCGCTCTACGCGGCACTGGCCGACGGAACAATCGGAGGCGCAGCCTTAGACGTGTGGTGGGGTGCTCCCTATGGTTCCCAAGCACCCGCGGAGGTTCGAAGGTTCGCCGCCTTGCCGAACGTCATCGCTACCCCGCACTACTCGGGGCACGCTGTGGAAACCTTCGAAAAGCGCGTTCGGGAAATCACCAGCAACATCAACGCATTTGCCGGCGAGCTTCCGCTGAGCAACAAAGTCGAAATCCCGCCGAACCGACGTAGGCAACGGACAGGAGGGCCGGTGACGACTTCTTTTTAGCGATCTTCATCGAAAGCATCACTCCAAGCTACGAAGCTCAACGCCTTACCCCTAGCCAGCACTTTCCTGCTGACCAGCGCGGAGCCACTTCGCCGCTGGCCGGAAAACTAACGACGGCTTTTGGCATTCCGCTGCCCTTGAACCGACCGGTGCGTTCGCTCTGCAAGCAGACGGCGTCCCACGCGATGTCTCCCTCGCGTTCAAAGGACTACGCTATGTCGTTCTCGACCCGATGATGATCGCCTGCTATGCAGTTGGCATCGGTTCGTCCGCAACCACGGTTCGCTTGGACTCCGTCACCGGTGACCGTTTCTGTGCTGCTTACGGGCACGCAGCGGACCGCCCAGCTCAGGCGGCATTACGTTCCTCGTTGCGCAAATTAAATTAATTCCTGGCTCGCGTGCCTGATGAGGTCGCGGCAGTCGCTCTTCGGGCCAATGCTGAGGCTAATCCCCCAATAGTGGCGACCACCGCTGGAACCCGAGACTGCTCGCGGCGTAGGCGGGGTTTTCAGATCTATAATCTGCCGCTACGTAATTTCAAAAGCATCTTCCTTGCGCGAATCGTTTTGGAGTCCGGGACGTTGCGAGCAGCCTCCTGCCTCGCCGTACGCGGTCGATTCGCAACACCCAGAGCACACGAGCGAGCCCAGGCAAGCCCGCATGAATGCCGGCTTGCCTGGGCTCCTCTTTTTCTAGTCCGAGAGCTTCGGGGAGTGGATCCCGGAATGCTTGCCTGCGACATATGGCCTTTGCTTGAGCATCCACCGCACGATCAGCGCGATGGCTATCAGCAGCACCGCCAGCATGATTGTGCCGGCATTCAGCCCCAGCCCGTGAATGAACAGGAAGGAAAGTGTGCCGCCGGCCAAGCAGTAGTAGATCGTGACGAGGATCGTCTTGCGCAGCAAATCACCTTCGCGTCCTAGCAATCCAACAGTCGCCGAGGCGGCCACGATGTTATGGATGGAAATCGGATTTCCACCAGCTCCACCGACGGCCTGTGCCGCCACAATGGATTCCGGAGGAACGCCGATCTGCGCCCCGGTGGAAAATTGGAACTGCGAGAAGGTCAGGTTCGAAATCGTATTGGAGCCTGCCACGAACGCTCCCAACGCGCCGATCCACGGCGCGATGAGCGGCCAGAAGCCCCCGGAAATCGCCGCGGCGCCCTCGGCCAACGTCACCGGAATGCTGGAGAGTCCCGAATTGTTCAGTTCCGGTCCCGATTGGATCAGGATGCGCACCAGCGGAACGGCGAAGAGCAATGCAACGGCGGTGCCAAAGAGCTGACCGGCCGACACCTTGAAAGCTCGTGCAATTTGGGCGCCGTTCATCTTATGCAAGACGAACGCAAAGACGGAAGCGAGGATAAGCACGAAGCCGGGAAGGTAGAACGGTTGGATACTGGTGCTGATTCCGGTGCCGAGAATGTCCGCTACTGGAATCGCCAGTCCCGTCAGGAATGCTTTAAGGTCCGGGATCACTCGTGTCGCGACCAAAAGAGTGCCCATCAGAATATAGGGCGCCCAGGCACGGAGCACACCCATGCGCCCGGTAAGGTCAACGGCCTTGGCCGATTCGAGGGAGCCCATCCAACGCTCGGACCAAGTCTCTTTGGGCCCGAAGTCGAAGACTTCCTTGGGCATCAGGAATCCACGGCTGGAGGTAAACATGACCAGTGCCAGGCCGATCAGCCCACCGAATAGCGAGGGGAATTCAGGACCGAGGAAGCGGGCGGTAAGTACAGAAGGAACCGTCATGGCCAGGGATGCGTAGATGGCGAAGGGCCATACGGCCAGACCATCACGGAAGCGGCGCTCCGGACCGAAGAATCCGGTGAGCATGCAGACCATAATTAACGGAATGAGCAAGCCTACGATGGCGTGGATTATTGCGACTTGCAGTCCGATTGAACCCACGAATTCCGGCATGGTCACGCCCAGCACGCTGATACGTTCTGCCACTGCAGGATCGCCACCGAGCCCCTGCTGGACGCCAATCAGGATCGGGGTGCCCACCGCGCCGAAACTCACCGGCGTGCTCTGGATGATCAAGCCCACCATCACCGCGGCCATAGCCGGGAAGCCCAAGGCCAGCAGCAACGGCGCGACAACGGCGGCAGGAGTACCGAAGCCCGAGGCCCCTTCGATGAAGCTGCCAAACAGCCAGCCGATGATCACCGCTTGGACGCGGCGGTCGGGAGAAATGTTGTTGAACCCGGCCCTGATGGTGGACATTGCGCCACCAACGGTAAGCGTCGCGAGCAACAGCAAAGCGCCGAACACGATGTACAGCATGGTTGCCGCGACGATGAGCCCTTCAATCGAGGCTGCAAGCACACCGCTGAAGTCCATTTTCCAGACGAATAGTGCCACCAGCACCGCAACGACATATCCGACCGGCATCGCGAATTTCGCGGGCCAGCGGAAGCCTGCGAGCAACACTCCAACCACTAATATCGGCGCCAGCGCGAGCAACGCGAGCACAGCTAAGTTGTCCATATTTCTGATCCTCTCTGACCATACTTCCGCAGACTTCCAATCTGCGTCCAGGCAGCTTCACTTTGTGCGAGAAACCAATCACCTTATGGTCAGACCACTATGGTCTGACCATAAGAGCATAACCTATTCTCACATAAATTGTGAGGGTAGTCACGCAATGGATCTTGCCATAGCTCCCGAGAGAACTTCGCGAAGCAGGATTAATGGAGTCCTGACGTCAGCAGATAATCTGCGGGCCCCGAGCTCCGCCCCTTAATGTTCAACGGCAATTGGCCTCGATGCTTCCAGCCGAATGGGCCTACCCTCGCGAAAGTGGCGCACAATCCCCTGGTGGCACCGCTCTGCTCTGGAACCAATAACGATCTCGCGGCCCCAGGCGGGCCGCGAGATCGTTATTGTGTTTCTTGGGATCTTGCGGAACTTTAGGTCAGAGTCCAGGAGCGCTTGGACAGTCCGTACCAGAAGCCTTCGATGGCAGTCTTCGCGTCGATACCGCCAGAGGCGTAGGCGGCACCAAGGGATACGTACAGTGGCGCCCAGTGCTCGGAGCGCGGATGGGCCTCGCGGGCCGCCGGAGCCTTGTGCATGAAATCAAGAATGGAGTCCACATCGCCGCGCGCCATCGCCTCTTCGGCCCAGTGGTCAAATTCGCTCGAAGCCGCCGGCGGAGCGGAATCGGCCCCCGCGGCAGGATTGAACCAACGCAGATTGTGGGTGGTGAAACCCGACCCGACGATCAGCGTTCCGCGTTCGCGCAACGGGGCCAGCGATTTGCCGAGTTCGAACAGGCCAGCCGGATCCAGGGTCGGCATCGACATTTGCACCACCGGAACGTCGGCGTCCGGAAACATTTCCTTCAACGGCACATAGGCGCCATGATCGAGCCCGCGAGTCTCATCGCGCTCCACGTGGTGACCATGCGTTGCGGTCAGCCGCTCAACCTCAGCTGCTAGCTCTGGAGCCATAGGCACGTCATAGCGTACGTCATAGTACTTCTGCGGAAAGCCCCAGAAGTCATAGACAAGTTCGTTTTTCTGCTGCGTGGCACTCAGCGTCACCGGCGCATTTTCCCAGTGCGCGGAGATCATCAGAATGTCCTTGGGTTTATCGATGGCACCTGACCAGTCAGCTAGTTCACTGGTCCATCGGGCGTCATCGGCCAATGGCGGTGCACCATGGCTAAGGAAGAGGACTGGAGGGAGTTCTGCTGGCTGCGTCATGAGACAAGGATACACTCAAGTTTATTGAAGCTTCAAGTAATTTACGTTGTTATCCATGGCACCACCCCACCGCTAAATGCATCCTGCGCCCGGTGCATGCAACCGCGCCATGGTCTTATTTGCGAGCTAAAAGTCGATGACTGGGCCGGAGATACCTAGAATGGTAACCATGCACGATGAAAAGCTGCTTTCCGAGGTGGAAAAAGAGTTCACCACCACTCTGCTTCGCGCCCGCCAAACAATCCGCGAACGCGCCAAAGCGATCCATCCGGAGCTGCAGGCACCGGGCTACCGGATTCTGTCCTTCTTGATTCACCACGATGCACAGCAGCAAGGTGTCCTCGCCGAACACCTCGAACTGGACAAGGCCACCATTTCTCGGATGGTCAAGCAGCTTGAGACCATGGGGCTCATTACGCGTACTTCGGATCCAAACGATGGCCGAGCCCAGCTGGTTTCGGTCACCGGAAAAGCGCGCGAGGCTTGGAAGGTCAGCGGGAATACCCTGCGCGAGCGGCTACACCGCCGCTTGTCCGAATGGGACGAGACGGATGTGCGTCGTTTCGCCGACCTGCTGCACCGTATGAATGAGGAAATCGAAGATCCCCAATAATCCCGGTTATTCGAGAAGCGCCAGGAAATCCTCGGTATTCAGGGATGCAGCCGCCGCCATTTGATCCGAATCCCCCAGCACATCGTTGAAGAGCTGAGTCTTCCTTGCCTGCAAAGCCAGGACCTTGTCTTCGATGGTGTCCTTCGCAACCAACCGGTACACATACACCGGCTTATCCTGACCGATGCGGTGCGCCCTGTCGATAGCCTGGGCTTCGGCCGCGGGATTCCACCACGGATCCAGCAAAATGCAGTAGTCCGCTGCGGTGAGGTTAATGCCGAACCCTCCGGACTTGAGCGAAATGAAGAAGACCGGGAATTTGCCGAGCCCAAAATCATCGATTAGCTCTCGGCGCTTTGCCCCGCTGGTGCTTCCGTCCAGATAGCCGGTTTCAAAGCCAAGGCGCAGGGCAACACCGCGCGCCTTGGACAAGAACGAGGTGAACTGGCTAAAAACCAAGATCTTATGGCCTTCGGCCACCGCATCTTCCAGCAGCGAATGCAGCAGTTCAAGTTTCGCGCTTGGTCCGGTCCCTTCATCGACAAGCGAGGGATCCAAGGCAAGCTGGCGAAGCAAGGTCAGCGACTGCAATATCTTGAACCGGTTGGAATCCACGTCTTGCACCAGTCCCAGCACCTCTTGGCGAACACGCTGGAAACGCCGGTCGTAGGCTTTGCGGTGCGCCGGTTCCAGGTCCACGTAAATGACCTGTTCGGTCTTCGCCGGAAGGTCCTTGGCCACCTGCTCCTTGGTCCTGCGCAGGACAAAGGGACGCAACCTGCTCTTCAGCCGTTGCATTCGCGAGCCATCCCCCGAAGTGATGGGCTTGGAATAGTTGTCCTTGAAGGCCTTGAGCCCACCGAGCAGGCCGGGGGCGGCTAGCGAAGTCAGCGCCCAGAGTTCCAAGAGGTTGTTTTCCACCGGAGTGCCGGTGACCACGAACTTGCACGGCACTTGAATCTGGCGAACCTGCTTATATCCCTTGGAAGCGTGGTTCTTGACCATTTGCGCTTCGTCCAGAATCAACACCGAGAAGCCCATCGCTTCAAAGTGCTCGAAATCCAGACGGAAAATTGCGTAGCTGGTGATCACCAGCTGTGCATCGCCGATTGCCTCTGCCACGCTCGAACGGCGCTTGGTGCTTGTCTCGCCCAGCGCCGTGGTGCGAAGCTGCGGCGTGAATTTAGCCGCCTCGCTCGCCCAGTTGCCTACCACCGAGGTAGGCGCGACCACCAGATATTTGGCGTCCGGATCCTCGTGACGGGCTTTGTCCAGTGCGGCGAGCAACTGAACCGTCTTGCCCAGTCCCATATCGTCCGCGAGCACACCACCCAACTGATGGCGGCGCAAAAAGTCCAACCAGTTGAGCCCTTGCTGCTGATAGTCGCGCAAGGTGGCGGTGAAGGTTTCGGTGACCTGAACCGGTTCCGGACCATCCATCCCGGTCAGCTTCGCCATCGCGGTGAGCCACTCATTTTCCTGAGCTTCGATAATGCCCAGCGCTACCAGCTCTTGCCACCAGTCAATGCTCAACCGGTGCATTCGCACTCCCGAGGATGTGCTTTGCGCCAGTTCACCGGCTTCCGCAATGAGCTGGCGCAAGATATGGAACTCTTCGCCGTCGATGGGAACCACCTTAGCGTCTTCCAGCACCAGGTAGTCATCCCCGGCGCTGAGCGCGCTGAACAGCTCGACAAAGGGAATGTCCTGGTCGGCGAGCTTGATATCGACGTCTAGGTCGAACCAATCAGTGCTCGATTCGCCGGCCCCGATGCGTACCACAGCTTGCCCCTCGGCGACTCGATAGTCAGGCACTGCGGTCTGCTCATCGACGTGCACATCGGGGTGTTCACGCAGCAATGGCAAGGTATCAAGCACAAAATCGATGCTCGCGCTAGTGTCCAGGCTCAGTGGCGCGAAGCTTCCCGTGTTCATCTGCACCAAGGGGTGCGCGGACCCGACCTTGTCGAGGATGCTGCGGGCGATCAGCCGTTCGGTCTTCCGCTGGCGCACCCCCGCATCGGCATACTGCCAGGAGAACTCTCCGGTCAATTCGTTGCGCGAATGCCGCAGTTCAAGCCGCAGCATTGGCCGCGCCGGTTCCGGTACGTCAAAGCTTCCATCGGTACTGCTCAGCGGCGCAACGAGACGCACCCGGGACAAGAACGATTGGTTGAATTCGGCTATCTGATCCGCCGGAATTTCCAACGGACCATTGCGGATAAGATCTATGAGCTCGTTGGTAATCGCCGGTTCGAAGCAGGCAAGGTGCAAGGAGCCGCCCTTATCCGGTGCCCCATCAGAGAACACGGCCGCGGCCGGTGGCCTGCCCAGCGCGATCATGGATTTCGGGAATCCCTCTGGAGCCGAAATCTTGGGATCCAGGGTGAGCCCGGCGGGACCTTCCGTAAAATCAACAAAACCCGTGGCAGGCGCTTGCGGGAAGTTAATGGGTTCCTTCGTCTTTGCGGCCACGATCGCGACACCCGAATCGCGGATGTTCTTCAGGCAGTGCGCCAGCTCTTCACCGGGCAGAGCGTTGAGGGTTACCCAATCGTTGCCCCAATGATTGTAATAGTAGGCTTCGCCCTGTCGCAGCGTCAGCCCGTGCAACTCCATCATTGCCTTGCGTTGCGTCTCATCGAAACGCTTGTCATTTTGCAGATTCGACCATGAGACGCCGCTTTGCACCCAGGGCGAGCGGCTTCCCGGTTGGGCCGGACGCACTTTGATGTCATAGGACTCAGCATGCCGATATCGTTCATGAACCACCGAGACCAGCATGCCCAGTTCGACGATATCGGCCTCGGGTTCCGCCACGGGCAAGAGTGCTTGCAAGGATCGCTGCCAGTGCGGAATCGGCCGCGGACTCGACCCATCGTGGGCGTCGAGGCTGGAGTCATCGTTGACCGTCAGTTCCTCATCCGGGTTACGCGTTAGGTACAGACCCAGCGCGGCGATGTGCTTGCATGGTCCCGCTGGTTCTTTGGCCGAGCAGCTAAAAGCATAGTGGACTTTTCCATTATTCAGTTCCAGCTGGATGAACGCATCGGCGTCGGCCACGTCGGCGTGGACACGACTCATCCCGCCGGTCTGCACCCAGCGGTACGGGTTCACCTCGCCCGACGAATGGATGAGGCTGCCTTCCATCATCGTTCGGGCAGCGAAGTAACGGTTCAGCTCGGGAAAAGACAGCGTATATTCCATGTCCACCATTCGTTGCGGCTCAGGTCCGAGGGAAGCGGTACCTCAAGTCTATTTGCTTGCCCGACAAAATTCTTCGTGCCCAGACCAGCTGATGCATAGACGAGTTCCGCAGGGCTTTATGTCGTGCCATTCATTCTTGCCTCGACAAGCCAGAGAACTTATCAAAATGTGCATGCCTGCGCTGGAGACAAGGAATACCCCGGTAGCTTTCCCACTTGCGGGATAGCTACCGGGGTATTCCTTGTGCCTTAGCGTGTCTGCGAATAGAACCAGGTGATGTGCTCTTCCAGCAGCTGCGCTGCACGTTCGCGCTGGTTGGTGGCGAAAGCGTGGTGAATGGCCTTGTGCTGTCGGCGGAGCACCCGCACGATCGGCTGCCAAGACTCATCATCGGGAATTGATTCGGAGACGTACTGGCTAATCGAGTTTCGCAAGGATTCCATCATGGTTTCCACCACCGAATTACCCGCCATGGAGGCCAACAACACGTGGAATTCGGCATCGATCCGGTGGAACGCGTCGCGGGAAAGCTGCGGGTCATCCATGCGCATGATCAGCACCGCGGTGCGGTCAATGACCTGTTGGGCATGCGCCTGATTTCGCGGATTCATCTGGGCAGCCCAGGTTTCCATCAAGATTCGGGATTCAACTATTTCGCGAACGTTGATGCCCTTCGCTGCCAAGTGCATGCGCAGAGCTTGGGAAATACCCGCGGACGGGTTCGAGATGATAACCGCGCCAGAGTTCGGGCCGGAACCCGTCGAGGTTCTGACCAAGCCCAGCACATCCAGAACGCGGATGGCATCGCGAACCGATGCTCTGGAAATCTGATGCTGCTCCGCGAGCGCACGCTCGCCGGGGAGCTGGTCCCCAATGGCGAGTTTTCCGGAACGGAGGTCTGCCTCGATTGACTCAAGGACGACTTGATACGCACGCGGGGCTGGAGTAATAGACATCAGAAGACCATTTTAGCCTTGAACTAGATTACGGAAGCATCCACGACAAAATCGGCGTGGACTGGAGGTAAACCAGGGTACACAGTACCAGCAGCATGCCTACGGACCAGCCGGCAACCTTCTTGAGAATCACCGATTCCTGGCCTTCCATCTTCACCGCGGTGGCGGCAATTGCCAGGTTCTGCGGAGAGATGAGCTTGCCGACCACGCCACCGGAGGTGTTCGCCGCAACCAGCAGGGTTGGGTCGATGCCAGCGTTGACGCCGGCGGTCTGCTGCAGCTTGGCGAACAGTGCGTTGGCGGAGGTATCCGAACCGGTCACGGCGGTACCGATCCAGCCCAGGATTGGGGAAAGGAAAGCGAAGGCGCCACCGGCACCGGCGAGCCAGGTGCCCACGGTGATGGTCTGACCGGACAGGTTCATCACATAGGCCAGGCCCAGCACCGAGAGGATCGTCAGCGCCGCATAACGCATGTTGTAGATAGTCTTGCCAACTTCTGCCATGCCTTCGCCGAAGGTCATGGCGTACTTGCCGTTGCCGGTGTTGCGCGAGTAGACGAACGCAACGATCACACCGGTGATCAAGAGCAGGGTGCCCGGGGAGGACAGCCAGGAGAAATTGTAGATAGTGGAGGATACGGCCTCGCCCGCTGCATCGACCACGCTGCCATGCAGTCCTGGCCAGCCGAACTTGATATCGGTGCTGGCCAGCCACGCGGGAATGTCAACGCCCAGCTTCCACAGTTTGGCAATACCGAAGATCACGATCACCAGCAGGTACGGGAACAAGGCCATCCAGGTGTTGTTGGCGTGCAGCTTCTTGTTGTGCTCCACCGGCTCGGCAGCAGCCTCCGCGGTCAGCACTCGCGCACGCGCTTCGTCGGCACCCTTTGGAGTCCAGAAGCGAAGCAGAATCACTGCGGCGGCCAGGCCAACGAGCGAGGCCACGATATCGGTCAGCTCGTAGGAGAAGTAGGTCGAGCAGAGCCACTGGGCCACACCGAAGGAAATGCCGATGATCAGGGTCGCCGGAAGGGTCTGGCGCATACCGCGCCAGCCGTCGATAACCAGCACCAGAATCGACGGAACAAAGAGCGCCAGCAGGGGTGACTGGTGGCCCACAACCGCACCGATCTCGGTGGCCGGGATTCCGGTCAGGGCACCGGCGGTGGTGATCGGGATGGCCACTGCGCCGAAGGCAACCGGGGCGGTGTTGGCGATCAGGACGGCGCAAGCCGCACGCAAAGGAGCCAGACCCAGAGCCAGCAGCATGGTTGCGGTAATTGCCACCGGTGCGCCGAAACCTGCCAGCGCTTCGAGCAGGCCACCGAAGCAGAAGGCGATCAGCACGGCCTGGATACGCACGTCGCCACCACCGATCACGTCAAAGACGCGGCGCAGATCCTCGAAGCGTCCGGACTTCACCGTCACCTGGTAGAGGAAGATGGCCATCACCACGATCCAGACGATCGGGAAGGCGCCGAAGACCATGCCCATCACCCCGGAGTTCAATGCCATGCCAACTGGCATATGCCAACCGAAGATCGCGATGATGATGGCCACTGCCAGCGAGCCAAGGCCGGCTATATGCGCTTTGGTCTTGATTACTGCCAGCAAAACAAAGAAGGTGAGAAGAGGGATCAAGGCAACAAGTGCAGAGATCGCTACACTTCCCGCAACTGGATCTGTGGAGGGTGTAAACACGGTGTGGGCGTCCTTACTCGAAGTTGGTCTGACCATACGTGGTCCGACCACCTAGATTACAAGGTGAGTACGATCACAACAAATCTTGACTTATCCAAAGATGAACGCATAGTATGGTCAGACCACACTTTGAAAGAGTTATTTACTATGCGGATTGCTCTCTTTGCCACATGCATCGTGGATGCCATGTACCCCGAAACCGCCAAGTCGACCGTCAAAATCCTGGAACGCTTGGGCCATGAAGTCATTTTCCCCAAGGCCCAGGCCTGCTGTGGGCAAATGCACATCAACTCCGGATACATGCCTGAAGCCCTGCCCGTGGTCGAAAACCACATTAATGCCTTTGACACCGACGACTACGACGTCGCGGTAGCTCCCTCGGGTTCCTGCGTTGCCTCTGTTAAGCACCAGCACCCGTACCTGGCAGAGCGGCTCGGCAAGCCCGAGTTGAAGGAACGTGCGATTGCCGTCGGCAAGCGCACCTACGAACTTTCACAGCTCCTGGTTGACGTGCTCGGCGTGAGCAATGCCGCCGACCAGCTGGGCAGCTATTTCCCGGATACCATCACCTATCACCCTTCTTGCCACGGCAAGCGCTCGCTGGGGCTTGGCGACCGCCAGTTGGACCTGCTGAAAACCGTGGGAGGCATTACCGTCGAGGAGCTTCCCGAGGCGGATCAGTGCTGCGGATTCGGCGGCACCTTCTCGTTGAAGAACGCCGACGTTTCCACGGCCATGCTCGAAGACAAGATGAAGAACATCTGCTCCACCGGTGCTTCGGCCTGCGCCGGGGGCGATGCCTCCTGCCTGATGCACATCGGAGGCGGCCTCTCACGCACCGGGGCTAAACCAAAGACCCTGCACCTGGCCGATATTCTGGCCAGCACCATGGAAGAGACGGTGACACTGTGACTCAGGTATTCCTCGGCATGCCAGCCGCGGGACATGGCAACCTTTTCGAAGAGGAGCCATTCCCCCAGGCCGCGCACCGCGAGCTGGGCAACACCCAGATGCGCAAGAACCTGCGCCATGCCACCCACACCATTCGCGACAAGCGGGTGAAGGTTGTCGGTGAACTTCCCGACTGGGAAGAACTGCGCGATGCCGGCTCGGCCATCAAGAACAACGCGATGGCAAATGTCGAAGAGCTGCTGCTCCAGTTCGAGAAGAACTTCACCGCCCGTGGTGGCACCGTGCACTGGGCACGGGATGCCACCGAGGCCAATAAGATCGTCACCGAGCTGGTCAAGGAGACCGGCTCCACCGAGGTGGTCAAGGTCAAGTCCATGGCCACCCAGGAAATCGGTTTGAACGAGTACCTTGAAACTCAAGGCATCGAGGCCTTCGAAACCGACCTCGCCGAACTCATTGTTCAGCTGGGCAACGACAAGCCAAGCCATATTCTGGTTCCGGCAATCCACAAGAACCGCACCGAGGTGCGAGATATCTTCTTGAAGGAAATGCCTTCGGTGGACCCGGAGCTCACCGATGAGCCGGCCAAGCTGGCCGAGGCAGCCCGTTCGCATCTGCGCAAGAAGTTCCTGGCCGCCAAGGTCGCGATCTCCGGTGCGAACTTCGCCCTGGCAGATACGGGCACCCTGGGCGTCGTGGAATCCGAGGGCAACGGCCGCATGTGCCTGACCCTTCCGGAAACCCTGATTACCGTCATGGGCATCGAGAAGGTCCTGCCAAAGTGGGAGGACCTCGAAGTCTTCATGCAGTTGCTTCCGCGCTCCTCCACTGGCGAGCGCATGAACCCGTACACCTCGCTGTGGACAGGTGCCAGCGCCGACGACGGACCGCAAGATGTGCACATCGTGCTGCTGGATAACGGTCGCACCCGCGCCCTGTCGGACCGCTTTGGCCGCACCGCCTTGAACTGCATCCGCTGCTCGGCCTGCATGAATGTGTGCCCGGTGTACGAGCGCACGGGCGGCCACGCCTACGGTTCGACCTACCCCGGCCCGATTGGCGCGATCCTGTCCCCGCTGATGACCGGCATCGAGGCAGAGGACAACGGTTCGCTGCCCTATGCCTCCTCGCTGTGCGGCGCCTGCTACGACGCGTGCCCGGTGAAGATCAATATCCCCGAGATCCTCGTGCACCTGCGCGGCGAAGACGTGGATGCCAAACGCGAGACGCATAAGATCCCAACCCAAATGGACCTGATGATGAAGGGCGGTTCCTGGGCGCTGGGCAAGGGCAAGAACCTGGGCCTGCTTGAAAAGGCTCTGCCGCTGGGCCGCCTGATGGCCGGCAAGGATAAGAAGATCAAAAAGCTTCCGGGCATCGCGGCCGGCTGGACGCAGAGCCGCGATATCCCCGCCCCGCCAAACAAGTCCTTCCGCG
Organism: Glutamicibacter sp. AOP12-B1-11; assembly: GCF_052379245.1. Taxonomy (NCBI): domain Bacteria; kingdom Bacillati; phylum Actinomycetota; class Actinomycetes; order Micrococcales; family Micrococcaceae; genus Glutamicibacter; species Glutamicibacter sp. AOP12-B1-11. The sequence continues at coordinate 86,220 of NZ_JBQSYL010000020.1, forward strand.
ACTGGTGGAGCGACGAAAAGGAGTCCAAGTGAGCGCCAAAGAAGAAATCCTAGGCCGCATCCGTTCGGCGCTGTCAGATGCGCCGGTGGCCGAGCAAACTCCCCGCGAGTACCGCACCTCCTCGCAGATGTCCGAGGAAGAGCTCATCGAAATGCTGGTGGACCGGCTGGTCGATTACAAGGCGGGAGTAGAGGTCATCGACAACGCGCAGATTCCCGAGCTTGTCGCCGCGAAACTGAAGGACGCTAATTCGGTGGTCTTCCCGCATGGGCTGGATCAGCGGTGGCTGGCTGACCTGCCGCAGGGTGTCGCCCAGATTGCCGATGCCCCAGGGACACGGCTTACGGTTGCCGAACTGGATGAGACCAGCGCCGTGGTGACCTCCTCGCAAGTCACCATCGCCGAGTCCGGAACCATCATCCTCGACGGTGAACCAAACCAGGGGCGCCGCGCGATTTCACTGGTCCCGGACCATCACCTGTGCATCGTTCCGGTGTCCAGCATCGTGCAGCTGCTTCCCGAAGCAATGCCCCGGCTGACCATCACCCGCCCGTTGACCTGGATCTCTGGCCCGTCGGCTACCAGCGATATCGAGCTGGAGCGGGTGGAAGGCGTGCACGGACCACGCACCCTGGACGTGCTGCTGGTGCGCGGGCTGTAGCAAAAACACTCATTAAAGCCATCGCGGCCGGATCCCGTTCCTGAAATTCCAAGGGGATCCGGCCACGAGTCTCTTAATCGGCCCCGGCTGCTTGTACCGTCGCGGCGGCTTCGTTGGGTTTCCCGGCAGGGGATAGCGAAGCATTCTCCTGCCCGGCAACCAGGTCCGCGGAATGCACTTCCTGCAAGTCGGTGCTATTGCTCGACCAGCCGTTATCAGAACGCGCAGCATCTTGCTGCTCGAACGGTCGCTTTGCGCCATGGGAGAGTCAACGGTTTCCTCGCCAGTGCTGTCATGGCGGGGCATTAGCGCCAAGACTCCCGCCAGTGGCGAGATTTTGGGTGAATGATTTAGAGGTGGGAGAACATTTTCAAGCGCATCGACTTCGCCGTCGACATATGCGTCCGGACTTGCTCCTGCGCTTGGTCGGCACGGCGCTCACTAATCAGCTCCACGATGCGCTGGTGCTCATCGAGGGATTCGGCCCAGCGGGATCCCACCGACAGCGTCGAGGTTGGGGCGTGCAGTTGATGCGTTGCCAAGCGCTCCAACAGGTCTTCGAGCACCGGATTGTGCGCGGCACGCCAAAGCGAGCGGTGGAACTCGATATTTGTCAGCAAACGCGTTGAATCATCGGGATCGACCAGTGCCCGATCTCGTTCAACGAGCGCTTCGAGCCTGACCAGGTCCGGGTCGGTCCGACTCCGCGCGGCCTCCGCAGCGGCTTGGCCTTCGAGCATGATGCGCAGGTCGTAAACCTGCATGATCTGCTCCGGGTCGATTTCGCGCACGAACAATCCGCGGGCGCGGCGTTCGAGCAGTCCCTCATGCAGCAACCTGGTGAGCGCTTCGCGCACCGGGGTGCGCGAGACACCGAAGCGTTCGGCCAGCGCGACCTCACGCAACGGATCTCCGGGCGCGAAGGCACCGCGCAGCAGGTCTTCCTTCAACTGCGCGTGAATCGTTTCCGAATCGATCTTCGCCATGCCCCGCCATTCTGCGTTCAACAGTATTAATCTGCAGTTCTCTCGCACGCGGTGCCGCGTGCGAGAGAACTGCACTATGCCTTAAGCCAGATTACCGGCTCGGCGGCCAAACACGACACCGGCGGCAAGACCCGAACCACCTGGGTAGTTGGCCGAGAACAGTCCACCGAGCATCTCGCCGCAGACGAACAGGCCCGGTACCGGCTGGCCTTCCTCGTTCAGCGCGCGGCCTTCGGTGTCCCCCTTCAGCCCGCCGAAGGTGAAGGTGATGCCGCAGGTTACCGGGTAGGCGTAGAACGGGCCGGTGGCCAACGGGGTGGCCCAGTTGCTCTTGACCGGGCTGACCTTCGAGGCGCGGCCGTCCAGCACATTGGGGTCGAAGGGGATGCTGGTGTCGATGGCGCCGTTGAATTCGGTGATGGTCTTGGTCAGCGAAGCGGGGTCCACATTGATCTTTGCGGCCAGCTCCTCGATGGTATCGGCAACGACTTCGGAGATACCTGGCATCTCGTATTCTTCGCTGCGCAGCATCGGACGCAAATTTGCGTCGAAGATCTGGTAGGCGACCGAATCCGGCTGCTTCAAGATTTCGCGGCCGTACTTGGCGTAGGTCAGATTGCGGAAGTCCGCCCCTTCGTCGAGGAAGCGCTCGCCACGGTTGTTGACGATGATTCCCAACGGGTAGGACTGGCGGGTCAGGCGGTTGGTCAGTTCACGGTTCGATTCGTTCTGCGCGGTGAATGCGTCCCACTGCACCGAGTGGCAGGTGCTCCAGTCTCCGCCCTTGGCAATGCCGATCTCCAGTCCGGCCTGGATCATCGCACCGTAGTTGTAGGGGGTGCCGCGGACCTTGGCGTTCTCCCAGCCCTCCCCCAAGTGCTCCTTGCGCAGCTCAGGGTTGGCTTCGAAGCCACCGGCTCCCAGCACGACCGACTCGGCGCGCAGTTCCTGCACGCTGCCGTCGCTCTGGCGAACCTTGACACCCTTGACCGTGCCGTCTTCAACGATCAGCGCGAAGACATCCTGCTCGAAGCGGACCTCGGTGCCCAGCTTCTCGGCCACCGCAAGGTGGTCCTTCATCAGGCCTTCTCCGCCGTCCACGTTCCCGACATGCAGCCCGCCCCAGAAGAGGAAGGTGCCATCTTCGCGGGAGTAAGCCTGGCGCTCGTACATGAGGCGGTACTTCAACCCCAGGGACTTCAGCCAACGCAAGCCCGGTGCCGCTTCGGTGACCAGAACCTCGGTCAATTCCTTGTCGTTGCGCCCCTCGGTGACCTTCGCCATGTCCCCTGCGTAGTCTTCCGCGGTGTAGGGCGGCACCTCGGAGAGCTGGTGGCGCTCGTCGAATTCGATGAAATCCTGCAGGTCTTCCAGACCGTTGTGCGCGATGCGGGTGGCACCGGCGGTGTAGTAGCTGTTTCCGCCGAACTGATCCTTCGGAGCTTTTTCCAACAGCAGGACCTTGCGGCCGCGCGTGACCGCGGCGTGTGCGGCGGTGAAGGCTGCATTGCCTCCACCGACGACGATCACATCTGCGGCGTTGGTGGATTTTCCCTGGACTGGAGTCGTCATATGTAGTGACCTTTCGGAATTCTTGAATTCGGCGCCCCCGGCCGTGTGAAGACCACACGAAGCGGAGCCGGATTCTACGTCTGAACGTTGATTCCTAATTAGTGTATACACAAAAGAACATTAATAACCACTAAAGTTCACAGATAGTTCGAGTGCTACTTCCGGCGACAGCGATACTCCGGACGGCCAGCGGTACCGGATCGCGATTTCAGTTCGACACCCCACCTCCGGCGAGTACTCACCGGTGCGGCTCCATGGATCTCTGCCCGGGCTCAGCATCGGGCAGAGAATTGCTCGACGCCTAGTTCCGGGACTTCGCTTAGCTGTCCGGCCGCACTAGGTCATACCCGCGAACAGTACGGCGCATCTCTGGTTACATAGGGTGGTTATAGGTATTGGGTTGAAGATAGGAAATAGCTTTGAGCAAACCACCGGCCGCAGCAGCCAAGCAGGTGCCCGACTCTGCCCTGCGCTTCGTTGGGTTCCTGTCATTTTTCGATCGTTATGCCACCCCGCCAATGTTTCTGGCACTATCTTTGGCGACTGCGCTTACGCTGTCTCAAGCCGTCGAACTCGTGGCGGGGTATTCCCTGCTTTACGCCTTGGGACAACCGCTGTGGGGCTTGGCCAGCGATAGGCTTGGTCGACTAACCGTGTTGCGGTGCGCGCTGTTCGGAGTGGTGCTTGGCGCGATTGCGAGCAGCGTATTCACCGGGTTCTTCCCCCTATTGATCGCCCGGTCATTTACGGGTTTCATGTTTGGTGCGCTGTATCCGACCCTGCTGACCCTGCTCGGTGATACTCGAGTTGGCTTGGCTAAGGCCCGTGGTCTGTCAGATCTGCAAATTTATTCTTCGTTGGGAACTACCTTGGCCACGCTTGTGGCTGGGGCCCTTGCCACGTTCGTGGATTGGCGCCTGGTGTTTCTTCTTCCCGCCCTAGGCGCGATAGCGGCGCTGGCAACCCTACGCCGGGTGACCGAACCGCTTCGGGAAGCCACCGCTCGGAACTTCAAGGCGGCCTTCGGCGCAGAGAATGTGCTCCTGTACGCGGTGGTATTCCTCGAAGGCGGGCTGTTGATAGGGATGCTTGCCTATGTAGTTCCCGCCTTGCAAGATGCTGGCGTCGGCATTTGGATCTCGGGCCTGCTTGGTTGCGGATTCGCGGGTGGAGTGATTTTCGGTGCGCGGCTCATGCGCTTGCTCGTGTCGCGGTTTTCCCGTACGTGGCTCATCGGCATCGGTGGCGCAGTCCTTTGGGCGAGCTTTGCGCCTTCGGCTTTTGCTCCGTCGCCTGCGGCTTTCACCTGTACCGCGTTCCTGCTCGGGGTAGCCAACGCGGTCATGCATTCGTCCATGCAAGGTTGGGCCACCGAAGTAGCACCGCAAGCGCGGGCCACAACTGTTTCGCTGTTTGTGTTCTCGCTGTTTTTCGGGGCCTCGGCGGCTACCTACCTCACGGCCGACCTTGCTGAGCAGGGAAACTTCTCGCGCATATTCGGTATCGGCTTTTGGCTCAGTATCGTCTTGGTTGCCTCAGCGACCTGGCTGCATGCCCGCTGGCTAGCAAGGCAGCTCGCCTAAAGGAAAGCGCTCAGCAGCACTCCAATGCCCATAAGGAAAAGCGCTGCACAGGCCGTCCATTCCAAGCGAAGAGTGATCTCTGGCTTCTTGAACCACTGCATGGCCTTGGATGCCACTGCGCTCAATATCAATAGATATAGAAATCCAACCGCCGCAAAGATTGCACCCAAGCCCATTCCCCACAGCAGGGTACTCGATTCCTTGGGGATAAAGCTTGGCATCATCGCCAGAAACAACAATCCTAATTTCGGATTCAGCGCTGCCGAAAGCACACCAGCAACAAAAGATCGGCGCAAGGTTTGACCCCGCATCCGAGCGCCGGCTCGCGTTTCGGTGCGCGCAATGGCGCTATCGGCTTTGGCGACGGCGCGAGATTTCAGGAACCCGGATAGCCCCAAGTACATCAGGTACAGACCGCCAAGCATTGCAATGATCGATTCGATGACGGGGTAGCGCTGCATCAACGATGCGGCACCTGCACCGGCCAGCGTGGCCCAGGCGAAAATGGCTGTCACCATGCCGAGAGCCGCGACGACACCGTGGAGCTGGCGTACCAGCGAAAAGCGAAGGACCAAGAAGGTATCTGGCCCTGGTGAGAGAGTGACCATTACGCATACGCCGAGGTATGCCAAGAACGAAGCCCAAGTCATGATCTCTAAGTATAGAAATTCGCCACCAGAGTGTGTTAATGCATGACGCGGGCTTAGCATTAGAAGTGCACTACATAGGAGGCAGAGGCAAAATGTCACAGCCGCAGTATGGGCCGCAGCCCAGTTACCAAGATCCTGCTACCCAGTTCAACGGACACTACCCGCCGCCGCATCCTGGCGTTGCCTTGTCGCAAACTTCAATGATTCTCGGGATTCTCTCGCTTTTCGTCGTGGGCGTGATCCTCGGTCCGATCGCCATCATCAAAGGAAACGAAGCCGAACGTGCCTACGGGGTTCAAGCTACCGTCGGTAAAGTCACCGGGATGATCGGCTTGATCCTGGGAGCGCTGCAGCTGCTAGCGGTCGTAGGATACTTCCTCCTGGTCCTCTTCATACTTCCGTTCTCGATTTACGGCTCAGGCATGCCAGAGCAGTGAAGACTGCAGAAACACGATAATCATTTTCTCTCAAATAAATAAGGACCACTCATGAGCACCCCGAATAACGAACCGAATAATCCCTACACCTCAGGAAATCCCGGCCAGCAGCCGCAGTACCCGTACCAGACCCCTGGCCAGAACCAGCAATTTGGTGCAGCACCGGGCTACCCCGGATACGCTTATCCGCAGCAGCATGTCCAAGGTTCCCAGTTGGCGCAGACATCGATGATCTTGGGTATCATTTCGCTATTCGTCGTAGGCATCATCTTGGGGCCAATCGCCATTTCGAAGGCCAAAAGGGCCGAACGGGAATTCAACACCGACGCCACGGTCGGCAAGGTGACCGGCTGGATCGGGACCATATTCGGAATTATCGGGTTGCTCTACATAATTTTGATGATCGTCATGGCGGTCACCTTTGCCGGAACCGATGCCATGTACTCCGAATTCTCGTAATCGCTGCGCACCGTCCGCGTAGCACGGTTAACGACAGAGACCTGGCGATGCGCTTTCGCGCATCGCCAGGTCTCTGCCTGTATCGGCCCTTTGCCATCCCCCATAGATGGCTTCGGGAGCTTATTCTGCGGTTGGCAGGACGAAAGAAGCGTCGATTTCGATCTTGACCTTGTCGCTGACCAAAACGCCGCCTGCTTCGAGAGCCGCGTTCCAGGTAATACCGAATTCCTTGCGGGAGATGGTGGTGGAGGCGAAGAAGCCTGCACGGGTTGCGCCGAAGGCGTCTACCACCTGGCCGCCGAGCTCAGCTGTGAACTCAACCTGCTTGGTGACGCCGCGGATGGTCAGGTCGCCAACGAGAACGAAGTCTTCAGCGTCGCCCTTGGTGCCGGTGGACTTGAAGGTCATAACCGGGAATTCCTCGGCATTGAAGAAGTCCGCGCTTGTCAGGTGACCGTCACGGTTTGCATCCTTGGTGTTGACCGAAGCGATCTGAACGGTAGCTTCGATCGAGGACTCTTCCAGGCTCTGGCCAACGTTCAAGGTTGCCTCGAAATCCTGGAAGCTGCCGCGAACTTTGGAAACACCTGCGTGGCGAACCGAGAATCCGATTTCCGAGTGCGAAGCGTCCAGGGTCCAGGCGCCGACGGTCAGTGGTGAAGTTGCAGATACAGTCATTTTCAGTTCCTTGTCGTCATCGCCAACACTGTAGTTGACGTTTCAATTTGTTTTGCTGGTACCAGTATTGCACTATTTAAGTTGAAGCGTCAACCATGTCGCGCAACAAACTTTTCCTCGATTTCAAAGAAGGTGGGCCATTTCAGCTCTGACTAGTAATTTAATTTCCAAAAATTTTCTACTCAGCCCTCTCCGATCCCAGTAATTCTGGCTAGACTGGGCGCATGACCAGTGATCCGAACGCACCTAATAAAAAAGCGCAGGAAGCCGAACTAGCCGCGGATCTGGAAGAGATCTGGCAGGAAGAGTCCCCCACTACCGCCGAAGCCACCAAGTCTGCCGACGAAGTCGACGGCAAGTTCGGTACCCGCGACGGTTCCTAGAAACCATCCGGACCGACACAACTATCTTGCGCCCCCGGACGCTAACTAATCCAGTATCTCGGCGCAAGGCCACCGGGCGAACCAACTGCGGGTGAACACTGCGCAAGTTTTGCCTGGGTCATTAACCGCAAATGGCCGTTCCAAGGAACCTATCCTTGGAACGGCCATCACGCCGGTTGCTTCACTAAGGTGCGCTAATAAGACCTTCGTTCAGCATCCATTCATAGGCGACATCGGCGGGCTCGCGCCCCTCAACATCCACCTGGTAGTTCAGTTCCAGCAGCACCTCATCGGTCAGCATTGGCGCAATCTGCGCCATCACGTCTTTGACCCCGGGATTTTCCTGCAAGAATTCGGCGTTGAACGCTGGCGCCGCGTTATAGCTCGGGAAGTACTGCTTGTCGTCTTCCAGCACCGTAAGATCCAGCGCCCTGATGCGACCGTCGGTTGTGAACACCTCACCGAAGTTGCAAGCGCCCTCGGCGGTTGCCTGGTAGATGGCGCCCACGTCGTACAAACCGATGTTCTCTTCCTTGACTTGGCTGCCGCGGTCGATCCCGTAGTGCTCGAGCATCGGGGTCAACCCATCACGGCGCGAGTTGAACTCCGGGTCGACACAGAAGGTCAGCTCTTCCGAATCAAGTTTGGACATTTCCGAAAGCTTGGTGATGCCCAAGCGATCAGCCACCTTCCGGTTCATGGCCATGGCGTAGGTGTTGTTCAGCGGCGCCGGTTCTCCCCAGACGATGCCGTTGGCCACATCTTCCTCGCGCACCGCTTCCCACTGCTCTTCGGCACCGGCTACCGGTTCTTCATAGCCCAGATAGGTCAGCCATGCGGTACCCGTGTATTCCCACAAGGCGCTGGCGTCCCCGGAGAGCAACAGCTCGCGTGCCGGTTGGGATCCGGGCACATTTGTCAGATCCGTGACGTCATAACCGGCAACATCCAAGGCAATCACCGAGATTTTTCCCAAGATCAATTGCTCGGTGAATGCCTTCGAGGTGACGGTGACCTTGGCGTCATCGGCCAGATCTGGAATTTCTTCAATGATTCCCGGGCTGGCATCGGGCACCGTGCCGGTGGAGGGGCTCAGCCCGCAGCCTGTCAGGCCTAAAAGGGCCGCGAAGGATAGGGCTCCAAGTTTCAATTTCCGATTCATGAGAGTCCTTTCGGCCGGGCGACCTGTTCCACGACTCGTCCAAGCCAGTCGATGGTCAATGCCAGCAAGGCCACCAGCAGCGAACCTGCAATCAGCACCACATTCAGATTCAGGTTCACCCCGGTGGTAATCAGAATTCCCAATCCGCCACCGTTAATGAAGGTGGCCAAGGTGGCGGTTCCTACCAGCAGCACCAAGGCGGTGCGGATGCCGGAGAGCATCACCGGGACCGCGAGGGGAAGCTCGACCTTGAACAAGACCGCCATCTGGCTCATGCCAATGCCGCGCCCGGCTTCCACCAGCCGTTCATCGACCTGTTGCAAGCCCACAATGGTATTTGAAAGGACCGGGAGGATCGCATAGATCACCAAGGACACGATGGCCGTATTCGGACCGAATCCAAGCCAGAAGGCCAGCAGCACGACCACGCCGATGGCCGGGGCCGCCTGGCCGAAGTTCGCGACGGCACGCACCCCGGGCGCCGCCTTGCGAAACGCTGGACGGGTCAAGATGATGCCCAGCGGAATCGCAATGATCAGCACGATCACCGCTGAGATCACCGTGATTTTCAGGTGATCCAGCGTATAGCCCCAAATGGTTGCCGGATCCAGCGTCTGCCGTTCGGTTTCCGTGAGGTTCGCGGTGACCAACCAGATCACCAGGATGCCGAAGGCCGCGGCGATGCCAAGGAGCTGGTAGATCAGCCCTCGTTTTTCGGCATTCATGAAGATTCACCGCCGGTTTGACCGCGGTCCGTCTGGATGTCTGCCACATTGATGGCGCCGGAGTTCAGGCCTACCGGTGCATCGTGGTCATCGTCCAGGTTGGCGTTGCTCGCAGAGATCGCTTCCATCACCGTCTGCACCGTGATGATGCCCCGAAGCACATCGCGACGCCCGGTCACCAACGCAGATTCGGTGCTTGCCACCAGCATGGTGTCCAGCGCATCGTTCAAGGTCGCCTGCTCGCCGACAACCGGCAAATCCGGATCATAGGTGCCATCGATAATCTCCGCACGGGAGAGTTGGCGCCGGGTGAGCCGACGCAACGGGCGGCCGCGCGAATCCAGGACCACCGCATATTTCCGTCCGGCGCCTTGCAGCTGCGAAAGCACCTCGGAAGCGTTCTTCCCGGCGGTGGTGGTGATGGCTTCGGACAGTTCCACCTCGTGCACGCGGGTCAGCGTCAACTGCTTCAAGCCGGCACCGGATCCAATGAAGTTCTCCACGAATTCGCTGGCGGGGTTGGCCAGGATGCGCTCGGGGGAATCGTACTGTTCCAGCTGTGCGCCTTCATTGAAGATCGCGATCCAGTCCCCCAGCTTCACGGCTTCGTCGAAGTCGTGGGTCACGCAAACGATGGTCTTCTGGACTTCCGACTGAATATTGAGCAGCTCATCTTGCAGACGCTGACGGGTAATCGGGTCGACCGCACCGAAGGGCTCGTCCATCAGCAATACCGGAGGGTCTGCTGCCAGTGCACGGGCCACGCCCACGCGTTGCTGCTGGCCCCCGGAGAGCTCCTTCGGGAAGCGGTTGCGGTACAGCTCCGGGTCCAGTGAGACCAACTCCAGCAGCTCGTCGACGCGCGCGGCAATCTTCTCCTTGGACCAACCAAGCATCTTCGGCACCATCGCGATATTTGTCGCCACGGTCATATGCGGAAACAGCCCTCCGGCCTGAATGACATACCCGATGCGGCGACGCAGCTCGTCGCCATCCATGTCGGTGACGTCTTCGCCGTTGATCACGATCTCGCCGGAGGTCGGTTCGATCAACCGGTTGATCATTTTCAGCGTGGTAGTTTTGCCGCAGCCCGAAGGGCCGACAAACATCACGATCGAACCGGCGGGGATCTCAAGGGTGAGCCCACCGACCGCAGATTTCTTCTGGCCCGGGTAGGTCTTGGTGACCTCCTGAAGCATGATCGATGCCCCGGTGACGCTATTTTCGTTACTGGTTTCGACTTTATTTTCAGACACGGATACCTCGCGGGGTAGTCAGTCGGCCAATGCCGAGCAAGATCAAATCAAGAATGAGCGCCAGAATGACGACCCCGACCACGCCGGTGATGACGGATTCAAGGGAGTTTGCGCCACCTAGACGGGAAAGGCCGGAGAAGATGTAGCCGCCGAGTCCTGGGCCCAGCGCGTAGGACACCACTGCCGCCACGCCCATCACCATCTGCGCCGAGATGCGAACCCCGGTGAGGATCACCGGCCAGGCCATAGGCAGTTCAACGGAGATCAGCGTTTTCATGCGGCTCATCCCGATGCCCT
>NZ_JBQSYL010000021.1:0-92289 GCF_052379245.1 Glutamicibacter sp. AOP12-B1-11
GTTTTCCAGGCTGCGCTCTTGCAACATTGCTCGCTTACATGCTCGATAATTATCATAATTGTTCCTCGGTCTTTCATCAGCGTAGATTTTTGGAGGCCGCCCATATGCACCATGCGCTTATCATAAAATCACCGCGGGTGCTGAAACGTGTGGCTTTTGCTCGGACGATCGCCTGGGATCAGGCGTCCATGGGTATGCAGGAAAAGCCCGGAGGTTAGAGAGTTTTTGCTGTATCCAGGTGAGCAGAAGGCTTATTCCTGTGTGGTGCAGAGTGCTCTCATGAAGGTAACGCACCCGGCACCGTGCTACTTCCTAGATCACTTTTCCAAATGATAGACATCAAATGCTCAGTTCAGGAGATTTCCTAACCAATAAAAATAAACTGGCGCAGCTGAAATTGTCGCATTGGGATGGAAAGTTACGCATAGAAGAACTCATGGTGGTCTGGACCAGTGAATAACGGCGGTCACCATACAGATGCTGATGCGAACGTTTTTATCCTTAGCCCCTCAGCGATTGTTCCAGGAAACTATGAGACTCAGTCGGATACACCGCTCCATAGCTAGTTGAATCTAAATGCGATCCGTTCTAGAAACGCAATGGGCGTCCCTTTGGTATCTCTGCTTCTTCCCACACATAGACTTGCCCACCATTGTGTTCATCCTCAAGACGGGTCACTTCTTGCAGCACGCAAGCCCTCAAGAAATCATTCAGGCTGGCGTAGCGGTGGATATGCCGAGTTGCCATGAACGTCTGGCGAATGCGATCGTGTTCATCGTCCGTGGGAGCCAAGGACATTTTGCGGCGCGACTTTGACTTAGGAGTGGGATCCTCGGACGATTTGGCCATGGTGAGTTGTGGTTCAGATTGGGAAAAGTGCTCCGGTTCTGGAGCAACTTGTTGCACAGGTGCCTGTTGCACTGGGGCAACTGGCTGTTGGATCTGTACCTCCGGTGCCTGCTGGACAGAATCCGGAGTCGCTGCCGATGCTTGCTGCTCATCTTCTGACGCAGACATTTCGGACACAACACTACGACCTGCAGCCTTGCTCAAACCACGGTTTTTTTTGAGTCGTCCAAGCGCTGAGCCGGCGTCTCCCCCGCGTCCAGGTGTTGGAGTGGAAGTCATGACGCCGTTCCTTCCCATACTGCAGTCGCTACTCGTCTCAGCGATTTCAGCAGCAATGATGCTGAGTTTCCGTAGGATGCAAGCGGCTTCGCGGCCGCTTGTGCCTTGGCAAAAATTTCACGGTCAGGTAATCCTGGATCAAGCACTAATTCGCCGTAGTCCTCTCGCATTTTACGCACCCAATGCTCTTGATCCACTCGGCCCTTGCGTAATTTGTTGACCACAATTCCGGCAACGTCTAGTTCGTCGTTTAGGTTTTCCTGCACCTCAGCGACAGTAGTGACAATTTCGGTAAGCCCCTCCACGGAGGAAACTCGGGCTTCACTGATGAATAGCGCATGGGTTGCTGCAGTCAAGGCATTTACAGTCAGCAAACCAAGAGAAGGAGGACAATCAATTAGTACGATGTCGAAATCGTCGACCGCTCCCTTAAGGGCATTACGTAGACGCCGCTCACGAGCCATCATGGAGTCACGTTCACGGGAAGCAAGGTTGCGCTCGGAAGCAATAAGGGAAAGGGTCGGGAATTTACCCTGCCAGGCCTCCCCTGCTGGAATGATCGCGTCAGCTGCAATGCCTGGAGTGATCTTATGGTTCTGCTCTTCGTCACCGTATAGAACATCGTTTAGGGTGAATTCCGGGTTGTACACGCCTAATGCTGAGGTCGTGTTCTTTTGAGGGTCCGCATCGATCACCAGGACCCGTTTGCCATGGTCGCGTGAAAACACCTCAGCAAGACCTGTGACGAGGGTGGTCTTGCCGACCCCGCCCTTTTGGTTGCAAACTGCGATGATTCGCGCTGGCATATTGCCTACTTTCGAGCCGTCGATGACGGGATGCCGGCTTAATGCGCTGCAAAAAGTATGCGAAGTAGGCCGGCAAACCATATTTCTTAAACACACGCTAGACGGGATGCGGGGCTGTTTGCCACGCGCCACGCCTAAGCGTTTCAGAAAAAGTTACAGATTCATGAAAGGTACCTTTTGTACCTAAAGCACTGATGGATACTTTGAGGTAAAGGTACCTTTAGAGCATATAGAACTTATAGAGCTAACTACTCTCTAAAAACAAGCGCCTTGTTCTGAACCTTTGACACTAAAGGTACCTTTTGTACCTCGGGAACCTTTGGAATTTTGCAGGTGCTGCAAATCAGAGGACTCGTCAAATAGTCCTCCGTTTCAAACAGTCTCAATTGTTTGTGTTACGTAGCAACATTTATCGAGCTTACGCATGGGTGTAAAGTCTTCTCTGTCTGGCTATCTTTGAACCTTTGGAACTAAAGGTACCTTTTGCAGCATTATTTCCGAGTATTCAGCAAACTTTTCAATAATGGTACCTTTAGATATTTAAGAACCTTTTACGTATAAGGTGCAGAAGGAGTCAACAGAACAGATGGTTCACGTTACGACTAACCAATAGAGTCTTTGGCCTCAACGGCGCGAAGGCTTTTTTCATTTCAAGGGCTTTGAAGAGCTTTCAATGAAAAGAGGCTGCGGTTTAGGTTGCGAGGTCTAACTGAATTTTCATCAAGCACGCGTTAAACGTTCATCCTGCCTAAATTGATCCGATGAGTGCCATCAGGGGCTCAGTGGGTATGAGTTCGCTATTGAGAAGCTCTACCAACTCCCTCCGCGAAGAGCATATGCTCTGTGGCGGCATCGCAGTCCTAGTGAAGAAGGTACCTTTCTGGTGGGGTCGCGTGAGATGGTCGATGGTTCTCCATCGACTGTTTGCAGCGTAGATGCAGACTGGTGGGACTAACTGCTTGAATGGCGGCCTTGGTGCGATACGTTCGAAATGATCATTAGGTACTAAAGGTACCTTTTGTACTATTACTGGTCATTGTGCTGATGTTCGTGGATAAGAATAGTCGCGAAACTGACATCTCGGAAGCGCGTCCTGCGGGTCTAGGAGGCGAAAGGGAACAAAAAGTACTTTTAGAGCTACCTTTCATTTAGTAGCAATCGCTTACGCCCGCAACGGATGTGAGCGATAAGAATACGGATTTTGGCAACCGTGAAGGGCCTTGGTAAGTGAAAATCAGGGAAGTGGCGCGAGTGATCGCATGGCATGGCAGCCTAGTGATAAAAGTGGAAAGTGAACTAAAGGTACCGTTTTGATTCCTTGTCGACAAACTCAAGAGGACGACATCCATTGGCAATTTTAGACAGTAGATTTGAGCATTAATGGAGCAAAAGGTAACAAAGGTACCATTACTGAAAATGTGAGGGGGAGAGCGGAGCGTTAATTAGCTGGCAGTTCGGAACGCCATATCACTCAGTGACCAATCATCAGGCGGACCGTTGAAGAGTTCGAAGGGGTAGTCCTCATCTGGTTCAAGAAGCTGGGGGAGTCGATTCATTCGCTCGGACAACCAGGCTCGCCATTGAGCGCGTTGTTCGCGGTACAACGTCACTTGATTGAGCACCAAGTCAAGAACACCCAAGGATTCAGCCAACGAGCTCAAATTGGTTGAGGTGACCAAGACCCAACCTTGTTTGGTGCGTTGGGCCAAGTTCCATGCAGCTAATACTTCAAGGGCTTCATGGACCGTGCTACGGCTCAACCCAGTCTTGCTCTTGATCTCGCTGACGCCAAGAGTGCCACCTAAATCTTCCAAAGCTTCATAGACAAATGCTGCGGTGACACCGAGCTCCCTGAACGCTGGACGCAACGAATGCAATTTACCCTTCTGCCACGTTTCGTTGCTCGCAGCTTCCATAAGCAGGGGAGGAATGACTAGTTCATACTGATCACCGGTCGTCCCTGTTGCCTCGCCGACCTGCCGGATGAGCGGTTCTTTTTCGTTGCGCAAAACTCGTAGATGAAACGCTACGGTTGTCGGTTCAACTCCTGAAGCGATCGACAACGAGCGGACACCGAATTCGACTACACGACTTCCAGTCATATGCGCTCCAGCTCCCAAGGCTCGAAGAACCAATCGGCGAGATAGACCAGAACGACTAGATTGATATCGCGATTCCACGAGACTCAGGGCAGAACGCCAAGTACGAATAAAGTGATGTTCAGAATTCGAGCCAGAAGAAACAGCCTGATCCTTAGCCCCCTGTGTTAAAAACTCGCTTGTGTTGGTTTTACGGACACGTTGCCCCTCAGACTTTTCTGCAGCGAATTTGGTGGCTTTGAGCCAATCTCGCCGCATTGAATTGGATCGTTGTGTGGGGGAGTAGCGGGCGTAGAACTGAGCGAGTCCTGGCCATGCGCCCTGCTTGATGCGTCGTTCAACATCAGTGAGTTTCAGACCTCTAGCTGCGCAGGCGACGAGGACAGCCATGCGTGCTTCCGAGGGGCTGTTGTACCTCGCAGTGTCGTAGATCCCTTGTGTGGCGATCAAAGCGATACGACGGGACAAGGCACCTAATTCGCTGCTGGGAGTATCGGCCGGCACAGCAACGGCTTCACGTCGTTCGTGGGCAGCTTGGATTTCAATACGTAACGAATCGCATAATGAGTTGACGGTGGAGAACTCGTTGCGCTCAGTAGCAACGTTATGAGCCATCTTCAGGCTCATTTCCAACTTCTGTGCGCCACCAGTTTTGTGCGTGGAGCCAGGCGTGCGAATACATCCGTGGCGTAGGTTCTGATGCGGTGTCGGGTCCAGCGAGGGGTATCGGTTGGCCAACGCTTCAACGAGGCCGCGTGCCTGATGAAATGGCATGCGCTCTGCAAGCGGAATGTAAACGTGCCGGCCGCCGTTGGGGGATTGGTCCTCTATCCATCGTGCCCCGTGGGCAAACAACCAGGACTGCACAGCAAGCACATCCGCTGCGACGCGGGCTTCTCCACCAGGTGCTGAGGAGTCGAAGTCCAGGCAGATCGTCGCACAAAGTCCGTCACGGCCATAAATGAGGACGGCAGCCGGTTGGGTAGGACGCGCCGATGTTAGATCTCGTTCAAATTTTTGTGGGTAATTTTTGCCAGCGTCTTTTGAAATGCGAACTCGAGGCTGGCCTGCAATAAGTGGCGTCAGTGAAGCCCAGGCAGCTTCATCTTCGGACGTTATTGTGCCGGCTCGACGAGCCAGGCTTGGGGTCAACGGTGGAACTGCACCATAGAGCTGCGGTACGATAGCGGTATCCTCTCAAAAGGATGGCAGGCAAAAGCCCTGTGTGTGAATGATGAATCATTTGCTCGTAAGGTCGGAGTCTGAGCGCTCTTCGAGTGTTCTGGTTCCTTGGGTTTTCTACCTCCTTTCCTCTTTTTGTGGATCTAACTAAATAAGTTCTTCGTCTTTTGCCGGCAAGCTTCCCGACGAGGAACACATACTTCAGGGGCCCGCTACATGCGGGCTCCTTATTTTAAGCCGTGAGGCTTAGACGGTCAGGACCTTTGCGTCCAGAACCATGCTTGGGATCATTTACAGCTGAGACAATCAAGTTCTCCACGAATTCACTAACGGATAGGTTGTCGCGTGCGGCAGCCTCCTTCAGCTGTTCTTGGTGAGCCACAGGTACACGAGTGCCTACAAAGAAGCGCTCGCCTTTGCTCCGTCGCCCGCCTCCGCGGTTTCCTGTTGCAGCCATGTTTACTTCCCTCGCTCTACTGTTCCGAACCCTTTGGGTCTGTAACTGTTTCCGACTACACACGAAACTACCACCATGTAAGTAAGGATTCTGTGAGGCTGTTTTCCTCGCGAGTCTGGATGTTTTGGGGCAAAGTGCGGTTTAGGTACCGTGAGCCTCAAAAGGTACCTTTTGTCTATTTGCCATTTAACCCAAAGCCTTCACCAAAAAACCCAATATTCATCCATATCCTGTCAAAATTCGGTCAGAACACCGGCTCTCTAAAGATGGTTAAGCCTCGAAAGGTACCTTTATGCCCCTTGGCACCGTTTGAATATCAGAAAACAGGAGCCCAAAAATAACTTGAATACTCTCAGTGTGTCGTGTCGTTTCGCCAATGAGTAGATGGTTTGGGGTGTTTTCGGCCCCCGGAAAAGAATCCAGACGATGAAGTAAGGGGAGCGTGCAATCTTTATTGGAGAATGCGCTAAGAATATCAAGCCCGTTTGGATTTAGCCGCAACAGCGCCCTATTTTCGTTTTGAAAACGAGCTAGATGGCTAGATCGGCGAAATGAGGCTATTGGTGGATGTCACTTTTTCACAAGCCACCCCTCGTATACATTGGCTTTTGTACGGGGCACGTCGGTGGGGTGCAGCTTGCAGGTAAACTGACGGCGGCTTGGATTGGCAGCGCCGAGGAGGCTCATCCTGAGAGCAAAATTCAACGCGGCAGGGACCATAAAATTAATGATTTTCATGTGGTGGTCTTTCACGAGTTCGAGCTCAGAGTAAAACTGGCTAAATGATATTCGAGTTCGCCTGGTGGTTCGCCTTAGGCACGAATGACTCTCCTAGTCGGGATCTGAGGAAGATCGGTACGGAAATTCACGCTAACGACATCCCAGTGTCATTCCTGGAGGGGATAGGGCTTGCGAAAAAGCGGAATGCCTGGCGCAAAGCTGTCGCAGTGTCGGGCAACGATAAGAGCCGCACATCATCTTTCGTCGGTGGCAGGAAGAGGTCACGGAGTTATTGTGCCGGTTTTCTTGCGTTGGCCGCGTTCAACGCCCCGGTAGATGGTTGATCGGCTGATGGAGAAGAGTTCTGCCATTTCGGTCATGGTGTATTCGCCGGCGTCGTGCAGTTCCAGGAGGTGAGCTTCCTGCTTCGCGGTGAGCTTGGGTTGCTTCCCTCGTAGCCGGCCGTTGGCCTGGGCGACTTTCATTCCTTCGCGGGTAAGCATGCTGATGAGGTCGGCTTCGAACTCGGCGGTCATCGCCAGTACGTTGAACAGTAGTTTGCCTATGGGGTCGGTGGGGTCGTGGACGGAGCCGCCAATGCTGAGTTTAATTTCGCGATTGGCGAGGTCGTCGGCAATTTCGTGCGCGTCCCGGACGGACCGGGCTAGGCGGTTAAGCTTGATGACGAAGGTGTCCCCAGCTCGGCATGCGGCGAGGGCTTCACACAGTCCAGCGCGATTCTTGTTCCTGCCGGTAAAACCATGATCAACATAGACGCGTTCCGGCTCAACGTCGAGGGATGTCAGAGCATCACGTTGGGCGGTGAGGTCTTGCTCATCCGTGGACGCGCGGGCGTAGCCGACCATGATCCTAGACATGAAGATCTGTGTGTCACATAAGGCCCGGGCGTCACCGGACAGTTCACCGTACTCCCTATACGGACACTTCATGGTCCACCATTTGCAAAGCAGCAGTTCAGCGGCCGGCGTGTCCGTCGGAGGACCGGCTTACGGGACACGGCGGCTGCGTCTATACGGGACATCCCTTTCGGACACCGAATCAGCAAGACGGACAAAAGAATAGCTGCTGGTGTTCCCATTGTGGCCGCTGTTCCGTTGCGAAGCCGTCGCGGCTGTTATTGACTAAGTATCTGAATGCTTCGTCAAAAAGCTGTCGTGATGAGATTGGACGATCCTGACCATGAATGAGCCAGTAATACTGTCAGGCGACTTTGCCCGGCGGATACAGCCAGTCCTAGAAGTCGAGAACCTAGTGCTCCGGCCATGGGGCCTCGCTGACGTTCCCGTAGTGTTACAGGCCTACCAAGACCCGGCCATAATTCACTGGCATGGAAAGACCATGACAGTCAACGACGCCAAAGAATGGGTGCTCCACTGGACCGACCGCTGGCAAAAAGAGTCTGGTGCGGGTTGGGCAATAGCTCACTAAGGGGAAGCAATAGGACAGATCAGTCTGCGACGCATCGATCTTGAGAGCGGTTCCGGCGAACTTTCATACTGGATCCTCCCTCAGGGACGCGGCACCAATGTGGCACCTAAGGCCCTATGCGAGTTGTCTGCATGGGCCTTCGGCAGTGCAGGCTTTCACAGACTTGAGCTCGCTCACTCCGTTAACAATCCTGCATCCTGCAAAGTCGCCCAAAAGAGCGGATACCCCGCGGAAGGGGTCAAACGCCAACAGGTACGCCATGCAGATGGATGGCACGACATGCACACACGCGCGCCTGGCATCAGATCCGGACCGACAGCCCGACTGCCCCAGGATGCTGACGCCGCCCGGTAGAGGTTCCTCTTACGGCGCTTCGGGTTAGGCTCGTGTACGAACACGAACCGAATACACGAGACACGGAGAAACATCATGTCTACCCATGAGGAAGCACTTCATTCAGATGTGTAGAGCCTCAACAAACTGTCAGTTGCGTCCTTCGTGTTGGCTGTGGCGGCTCTCGTAGGGCTTTGGTTCTTTGGACTTTCAGGGTTAGCAATCTTTGCCATGGGTGCTGGGCATGTTGCGTTGAACCAGATTAAGCACTCTGGTGAGAAGGGACGATGGCTGGTTATCGGCGCGTTTATATTGGGGTACGGGATTGGGTTATTTGCATTGGTCTCTGCGGTGACCGCAATTCCAGCGATGATCCAGTCATATGTAGCTTAACGGCACTGCCCATCCAAAGGTCAAGGGGCAGGATCGAAAAGACGACTCAATCGACCGGTTCGCATCGGGACCACTGAATTAAGTCTCGTATGTCCCATAGAAGGTCCCCCAGCGGAACATAACTACCTCGGACACTTCAACGCCGCTGCACTGGTTCGGTGAACCGCTCGCCGACCGGCTTGCGGGACACATTCACCGAGGTTGAATTAAACCGGGCTAGGTGCCTATCAAAGATAGGCTTGCCACATGGTCTACAACACTCATCAGCGCGAAGTTGCAGCCCCCGCTAGCGAAGTAGGGCCGCTCATCGACTCGCTTGCGAGTAAGAACGATCGACTGTGGCCCCGAAGCGGGTGGCCAGCAATGCGCCTGAACGGACCACTTGGCGTGGGCGCAGCGGGAGGACATGGGCCGGTGCGCTATTTCGTGACTGCATATGAGCCCGGCAGGCGGATCGAATTTCAGTTCATTAGTCCATCGGGCTTTAACGGGCACCACTCTTTCACTGCCACCAGCCTTACAGGCAATTCAACGCTGCTCCGGCACGAGCCTTCCATGTTGCCAAGTGGTACGGCAAAAAAGACAAGTCAGGAGCGGGCGGCTTTCCGATGAATCTGAAAGTTCTTTGAACTCTAGAGAGGGTAAATGCGGATTTGACGAGCGGATGACGAAACTCTCGTAATGCACGCGAGCGTCGGGACAACTTTTAGCTTGCCTCATGCGGAATTTTCTGCTTACATATCAACTATGGATATATCATTCTATGATACTTCGTATGCGAGATATGATCATGGCGCGTAGCTCGGGCTTTGAAAGCGGAGACCTCGCCGACGCCGCTCTGTACATTCTGCTCGCCCTGGTTCACCCACGTCATGGCTATGCAGTGATGCAGTTTCTCGAGCAGGAAAGCCGGGGAACGGTCGCGATCGGTCCCGCCTCGCTATATACGACACTCAAAAAGCTCGTCATGGCCGGGTTCATTGAGGAGCTCGACGGTGATGATTCACGGCGCGTCTATCACCTCAACACCAAGGGACGCGATGTCCTCGTACGTAATATCGAACGCCGTCGCCAGTTGCTGGCCATGGCAGAGCACATTATGGAGGAAGCATGAGCACCACGACCAGAATGGGCAACGGCCTGGCTTTCAGCCCCGACAAGGACCTTGCGATGTTTGCGGAAATGGCAGGTCAGGGAAAACACCTGAACGGTGTAGCAAAGCTGGGTCACGGATGGAGCTTCGTTGACGGAACCCCTGAAGAAGCCGTTTTTGACCTAGCCTACGAAGCCGACGCCACGCCGGACTACTTTGACATCTTCAAAGCAGCGGGATGGGCACCGGTCCTCTCGCTGGGAAACACGCACATTTTCAAGGCGGCACCGGGAACGGCACCGGTCCACACAAGCGCAGAGTCACGACGAGAGGAACTTACCCGAAACCGGAACCTCTACCTTCGTTACAGCGCAATTACCCTAGCGGCCTTTCTGATCCTAGGTCTGGTGATCCGCGCATCGTCGTGGAATGAATGGGCAGAATTCGTCTTACTAGTGGTATTCGTATTGCCTCTTGCCTATACCATCGTTCCCCTGATCGGCTACTGGCGTCATTTGAAAAAGTTGAATCACTTAAGCTGACTACCTGAGGCGGATTGATCATCTTCACCTGCTGGTGACTCTTTGACACTGCACAAAACGTCATTTAGATCCCCGATCAAAACCCAATAGCTGGATAACGGTCCCAGGTCTAACCGGTGTTGGGATTGCTCCCGAGTAATCGTATGAGCGAGGTTTTTCGCGGAGTCCCGAACGGTTTGTCCGGCTCGGGGTCCATTTCTGCGAATAGTTCGAAGAGCCGCCCACGCGCGTTCTCCTTCACCCACCGCAGCGCCTCAGCGACGTCGTGCACCTCAACTAGTACAAAAGCGTCTAAATTCTATCCGTATCCAGGACGGAGTTGTTCCCAGAAATTGACTCGATAGCAGGGTGAATCCTCTGACTCGTGTGGTTCGGCGTGGACTGTTTCTATGGTGTGCATGGCCCCAATATACAAGCCTGCGTTGGGGCATTCCGGTGAAGCTTTGACGTCTGCGCGGCATTCAACCGTCGGAGATGATAGGCAGAAACCAGTGTCCCTTGACAGTATTTTCCTAGACATTCCTTGGTCTTTGGCAACTTGGGATTGCTGGAGAAGCTTGTAATCCGGGGAGAACCGATGCCATCGCCTGCAGCGTAGTAAAGAACATGAGAAGGACCGCACCTATCAGGTGCGGTCCTTCTTTGGCGTAGATATCAGAACCAAGTCGCTACTTCGATGATATATTCATCTCCAATAGCCTCCCTAAGCCTATTTTGGAGAACGAGCGCTGCCGCTTGCTGTCGCTCGGCTTGATTTTCCGAGGGCCATCCTGATACCGGATCAAAATTTTCAAGAAACACCTGATTCCAATTGCGAAGTTCTTCCACCAGATGCTTGGGAATCATCGGGAGTTCGCCGCCTTCAACAAAGGTGCTAGAGCCTGGGAGTGAGATCGGAGTGATCTCAGAAAATTGAGGCGTTATAACTAGTCTTTGCTTCATTTCATCGATCGGCCGGGAAACCAACCGGCCAGTAACATAGCCGGCGACTGCCGGTAAGCCGAACAAGACGGCAGACCGCACCCACAGCGGATGGATGAATACTGGTTTGATCAGCACCAGTAAACAACCGCCGGTCATGAGCAGCACAACGAGCACAGCCCCACCACGTGACAAGGCAAACTCCTTGCGATTCCCCGAACCAGCTGCGTGAAATCCCGCGGAGCTGAATCCGAGAATGAAAGTTGTAAGCACTGCCCCAACCGCGGCCATAAAAACGAGGGGATTCATGAGCTGTTAGTTTCCTACCCGGAGACTATCTCGTCCGTGACCTGCGCGCGAGCCGCAAAGAAAATGCTCCCAGAAGTATGACCAAGACGCTACCTCCCGCAAGGATCAGACTATTGAACCCGGTCTTGGCCAGTTCATCCTGGACGTGTTGTTCTGCCGGCTGTTTCTTCGCCACTGGTTCTGGTTCGTGCTTTGTGCGCTGGGCAACGGCCTTGACCACTGTTGCCGCTGGATTGCTGTCCGACTTGGTCGGTACTTCCTGCCCCGGTGTGGTGTTCAAAGATTCTGCATCGGTAGTCGGCGTGGCTTTTGGTTCTTCGCTCGGTGTGCCTAGATAACGGTTCATGAAGTCTTCAAACCATTCGGAAGCATCGGCATAGTATTCACGAAATGACTCAATGATTAGTTTCAACTCTTCAGGCGATTCAGCTGTGTCGAATGCAAAGGAAAGCGAGAGCTCAAGCAAGTGGCGGCCCTCGTCAGTGACAAAGTAAGCGTTCCACTGCTCCTCGTCCCACTCTTCGCTGCCTTCGGGTGAAAGGCGTTCAATCTCCTCGTAGAACTTCCGCTCCTCATCGGAGAGTTCAAAACCTTCATCCTCATCGATGTAATCCCAGTAATCCTGCTGGTACTCGTTGTACAGACGGTCAAACTCCTTGCCTTCCTCAGTTTTGTAAAAGGCTTCCCACTGGGATTCATCCCAATACTCACTGCCTTCGGGAATGAGGCTTTCGATTTTTTCCCACAGTTCGCGCTCCTTATCAGACACGTCGTCTTCCCACTGAGGGTAAGTAGCTTCTAACTCTTCGAGCAAGCGATTGTATTCAATACCTTCATCTGACTGCCAGAATTCTTCCCATTGCGCATCGCTCCAGTCGTCAGCGTCTTCAGGAGCGTTGTTCTCAAGCTTCTCGATAATAACTTGCTGCTCTTTGGTCAGCCCCCCGTCGATGTATCCGAAGGATTTGAGCTTGTTTTGTCGCGGAGTTTCCAGAAGTTGGGGAGCTTCGGGTACTGAAGTTTCAACCGGCGCTTGGGCAGGGGGTTCTGTCTGTGTGCTGCCGGTAGCATCTTGAGAAGAGTCTGAGGTTGGGTCCGGCGAGGTTTGCTCTGGTGCAGGCTCTGCTGAAGGAGCTGTGGTTGGCTCAACCGTCTCTAGTGTCTCGCCCGGTAGAACGGTTTCAGTCTGGGACTGCGATTCACTGGGATTTTCAGCCGGTCGCTGCTGATTGCTATTCGCCTCTTCGATGCGTGGAGCAGGCTGGTTGCTCTCTGCCGTTTCATCTAGCAGTGGGGTGTGAGAGGGGTCCGCGGATTGCGTGGGCGCGCTTGTCTGGAACGTGTGTTGCGGCTCGTGTGTATCTGGCTGAGGTGCTGCGCTTTGCACGGCGATGAGAGTCGGCGCTGTGTTCTTGGTTTCTACGGCTTGTGCCGGGGCGGCAGCAATGAGCAGTCCGGAAGCAAGGGTTGCGGAGATGAGTACTCCAGTGACGCGAGGAGGCATGTGGTTCCTGGTTCTATGCAGAAAATATCGGTGCGTCGGATGGAATTCGTAACCGTCACGACGGGTCAGAGGAGGTCTCCAAGGCCTGCCACGCATTCGGTGAATGCATGTAAAACATCAATTTAGCGTACTTATTGAGGACTGCAAAGCCCCTCATCGCCGGGCACGATGAGCGGCTGATGACCGGTGACCGACCGTTGCCGGCCATTGGCGGATAGCGGACCAGATGTCTACCGAATGTCTCGCTCTGAAAATGCCCTGTACGTCAGGATCGAGTGAGACTAGATAGTTCGAAACTCCTGAAGCTGAAATAGAACGACGCTCGTTGCCTACAAAATCCTCCAGCAAACTGGCTGCATAATATCCGGGATGGTCCCATGCTCTTGGGTCGGTTAACGCCCGGATTCGTAAGGCGGTGCAGGCTGAACTGCTCCCCAGATGTTGGTTGCTGGTTTCTCAGTCCAACTTCTGGGGAGTAGTTCATTTTTGAGTGGGGGCCTTTCAGGACAGGTGGCGGTTCAACCATCCCCATAGCGGAACACTTATATGATGACCATCCCCATGATCAGCATCGGCCAACTATTGAGCCCTGCCTATAGCGTATGTCGATAGTGAGTCGAAGAGAATAAATTTCGAAAATTAATCTTATATGACGGAGGCAAGTATTTTCCTTACATGGCCCTCGGCGTAGGAGCCTGTCAGTTTGTTTGTGTAAGTCCCTAGTCACATACGTTATTTAGGGCTTCTTAGCATTTACGTCAAATAAGGCTCAATACGCTCCGGGTAAGCCATCGTCAACTGCTGCAATGCTTGCTTCCAGCCACCGGTCCCAGCGCCTTCAAGCAGATGCGACCCGGTGCCCGACCTTGGGGGCACGGCCATTCTTCGCTCCACACCCTCTGCCACATACGGATCACCGCCGGATACCGTTCTTCCCACTCCTTCTTGAGGTCCGCAAAGCGGTCCTCCGCTTCAGGGAGCGTCGCAGCGTGGTAGACCAGCTTCAGTCCGGTAGAGATTGCTGGCCAGTCAGCTTTGGACGCGTACTTGAACGAATGACGCATCAGATGCACCACGCAGGTCTGCACTACCGTTTCAGGCCACACAGCCGCCACGGAATCAGGCAGACCCTGCAGTCCGTCGCAGACCACCATGAGCACGTCTTCGGTGCCACGATTCTTGATTTCGGCAAGCACTTGCAGCCAGTACTTCGCTCCTTCCCCGCCGTCTGTAGCCCACAACCCCAAGATGTCTCGGTTGCCTTCGGTGGCCACTGCCAGCGCGACGTAGATCGGACGGTTGGCAACCTGGCTGTCACGGATTTGGACGTGGATCGCATCAATGAACACCACCGGGTAGATGAACTGCTCCCCAAATGTTGGACTGAGAAATCAGTAACCACATCTGGGGAGCTTTTCAATGCGCGCAAGAAGCACATTATCCGAGCAACAACGAGAACGACTAGTCGACCTCTTCGAGCAAGGCTTAGGTTATAAAGCAGCCTCAACTGAACTACGAGTGAAGCCAGAACCTGTTCGCCGTCTTTATCGAAGCTGGCAGCTTCATGGCAGGCTATGTCTTATGGAAAAACGCACGAAAGCCGTCTATTCATTTGAGATCAAGAAGGAAATCGTTGACCGGCATGCGACCGGCGAAACGAGGATGGATCTTGCGAAAGAGTTTAATCTCAGCTCACAAAAGTTGGTTGGGAAATGGGCTAAGCAACATCGTGAGGGTGGCGATGAAGCGCTGATGCTCAAAACTCAGGGCAGGCCCAAAGGCTCCGAAAAACCAGTGGTCTTGAGTGAAGAAGACAAATTACGTCGCGAACTCAAGCGTGTTCAAGCGGAAAACGCATACCTAAAAAAATTGCGGGACTTGAGGAACCAGGGGCACGCCTGAAAACGCTGGCGATCGCAACCCTCAAGTCGGACCACGATCTAGCTGACCTGCTCCAAGTAGCAGGGCTGGCCAGATCAACGTATTTCTACCATGCGCAACGACTTACCGAACCTGACAGGCACCAGAAGCTCAAAGAAGAAATCCAAGCAATCTTCACCGAAAGCAAACATCGGTTCGGTTACCGCCGCGTGCGAGTCGAGCTGGTGAAGATGGGTTGGAAGGTGTCGAAGAAACTGGTCTGGAAGCTGATGGATCAGCTGAACCTGAAATCCAAGGTGCGGATACGACGCAAGTACTCCTCCTACAAAGGGAAAACCAGTCATATCGCGGAGAATCTACTCAAACGTCAGTTCCAAACCAGGGTGGCGAACACCAAGTGGGTCAGTGACGTGACTGAGTTCCGGGTAGCTGGCAGAAAACTGTATCTGTCACCGATCATGGATTTGTTTGATCACTGCATCATCAGCCATACGATCTCGACTTCGCCGACAACAGCATTTACCAGTGCCAGCCTGGCCGAGGCCTTCGAATCGCAGAGACCGGCATCTGGATTGCTGGTGCACACGGACCAAGGATTTCAATATCAGCATTCGTCGTGGCGTCAATTGCTCACGAAGCACGGTGCGGTGCAATCCATGTCTCGCAAGGGTAATGTTTCGATAACTCGGTGATGGAAAATTTCTTTGGTCACCTGAAATCGGAGATGTATCACGGTGAGCACTTTGCCACCGTTGCCGATCTGACCAGGGAAATCAATGAGTATATTGACTGGTATAACCACGTCCGGTGCCAAGAACGACTGCAGGGCATGGCACCGATTGAATATCGGTGCCATGCCCTGGCAGCTTGACCCGTCTAGACTTTAATTACCTTGTCCAACTTTCGGGGACCAGTTCAAGACAGGGTCCAGAGGGCGGCTTTGCCATTCGCTCGTTGCCTTCAAAACCTTGTCGGCAATGGTAGAAATGGTTCTCTTGGGCGGTCCAGCCCGGATCCTCTTTTAGGTCCCAAACTTTGCGCCATAGCTCTACAGTTTCTTGGCCCAGGAATTCAAACGCTCGTGGACCGGTGGTATGAGCGTCACCCAGATGTGGATCTAGTTCATTGATCGCCAGGGTAGGATGCGTTGCTTCATGTGGCTGTAAAGGGGCGGCCAAGCATCATCGAGACGGTGCCCTCCCTGAGAGGGCGGCGACCACCGATCATTTCGACGGTCTAAATATCGCGGGCCTTCTCCTCGTCAATCTCATTCAGACTGGCCACCAGTGGCCCGAAGTCGAAGTGATTCGAAGGCACCGTCGCAGGAGAGAGCGTCGTGGCCTGCCCACCTAGCGCACGGATATGAAGTTCGTCGTCGGGCCTCGCGTCGGCCAGGATCATTGGCACCACACCACGCGCGGATAGCACCGCCAGCAGCCGGTATCGCACGGTGGCGCCCCCGGTAGGCTTCCGGGCAGAAAAGTGCTGCTAATCTAGGCCGCGCATTGCCTGATGCGCGACTTGTGCTCGGGCTGGAACCTGTCATTTGCGGGTGGCTGACGTATCTGCTGCGAGTCGCCGAGAGGCCGGAAAATTCTAGAAGTCACGACCTGCGTGCGGTAATTAGGAGATATTAATCTAGTGATATTCAAGTTCACCGTAAGCTATTGCTTTCAACGCCACATCCATGATTGTCAGTAACTTCTTATAAACATGTATGGATGCACTTAATAAGTGCTGAATATCGGGTTGTTCTGAATGGAATCCTCTGTGCCTTCTGGTGGGTGAGAGTTTTTGATCGACGCGTTTTTAGGTTACGTCTCCATTGCTTAATTAGGTTAGCCTCATATAAGGTTATGAATCGTGGTCGCTCAGACCACAACGTAATACTTACGCGAAAGGTGACGCAGTGGGACTTCCCTCGATTCCGGGATATCGACTACCGGACGGACAGTTGCCGGAACCACGAGTGACTTGGAAGGCGGACGCACAACGTGCGGTCTTGCTAATTCATGACATGCAACGCTACTTTGTCGAGGCTTTCGACCATGAGGATCCACAGTCGCAAATCCGAGTGGCAATGAAGAATATTCTTGCTCTTCGTGATGCTGCTGATGACGCTGGGGTGCCAGTGGTATATACGGCTCAGCCGCCGAACCAAACGCCAGCAGATCGCGCACTCCTCACCGACTTTTGGGGTACAGGACTAACCGACGACGGTCGCGAAGAGATTGTCCAGGAGCTAGCACCACGAGCTGGCGATTTGGTTCTCAGCAAATGGCGTTACAGTGCATTCGCCAGGACCGACCTCCAGGAATGGATGCGACAAGCCGGGCGAGATCAATTGCTCATCACCGGTGTCTACGCGCATATCGGTTGCCTGACAACCGCCCTAGACGCATTCATGCGTGATATTCAGCCGTTTTTTGTTGCTGATGCACAAGCGGATTTTTCCTTGGAAGAACACCAAATGGCTATCAACTATGGCTACGGACGTTGCGCCTCTGTGGTCAACTCAGTATCAGTTCTCAAGCAGATTCAAGCCACATTGGTTGCGGCTCGATGAGCGACTTGGTCGCTAGACCGCTGATTGTAGTCACTGGAGCGGCCGGCGGTATAGGAAGTGCGGTGGCCACAAAGCTGAGGGATTCAGGCTACTCTGTGCTTGCCACTGACCGCACCGGTGACGATGTATTGAGCGCCGATATTAGTTCAACCGGAGGGATTAGAGAACTCGAAGCCGCCATCGAGAACCGGATTGAACGTGGACAGATTCTGGAAGGCCTGGTCAATGTGGCCGGCGTACTTCACTCGGGGAAACTTTTCGACCTTCAGTTGGAGCAGTGGGAGCACATGCAGTCGGTAAACACGACATCTGTGCTCCGAATTACACAGCTAGTAGCACGCCTCATGATCAACCAGCGAGACAGGGACCCCGGAAACAGCCGCAGTATCGTGACCGTCAGCTCCAACGCAGGACGTACTCCGCGCTACGCAATGGCTGGATATTGCGCCTCCAAGGCGGCCGCAACGATGCTGACTCGTTGTTTTTCGTTGGAACTTGCTGCCCACGGTATCCGCGCCAACGTTGTAAGCCCAGGCTCCACACGGACCGCCATGCTGATAGGAATGAACGGTGAAGCCGAAATGGACCGGGCATCGGTAGCAGGAAATCCGGCTCAATTCAGGAACGGCATCCCGCTCGGCCGGATTGCCGTTCCAGAAGATATCGCCGATACGGTGGCCTTCCTCTTATCGGGGAATGCCAAGCACTTGACCGGAATTGAACTGACAGTCGATGGTGGAGCAACTCTTTCCTAGACCCGCTGCAGTTTCACGAATCAATTTCTCTACCCTCCAAGGACTCAAGAGCATGAACGC
Organism: Glutamicibacter sp. AOP12-B1-11; assembly: GCF_052379245.1. Taxonomy (NCBI): domain Bacteria; kingdom Bacillati; phylum Actinomycetota; class Actinomycetes; order Micrococcales; family Micrococcaceae; genus Glutamicibacter; species Glutamicibacter sp. AOP12-B1-11. Next base: position 18,199 of record NZ_JBQSYL010000021.1, read on the forward strand.
CCAGCTTCTGGAAAACCATCATGAAGAAACCGCGGTTGAAGATCCGTCAGCCCCTACGCCCCGAACCGACGAAGCAACATTTAGGTTCGCCTCCTACGGACGAGCCTTGATTGGTCATGGCATCAAGGCGACCCTGGATGCCGAGAGGGCAAGACGTCTGGGCCTCGGTCCGGCCGCGCGCCAATTGCTTGCCGAGCAACCTCCGGGAAGTATCCTGGCTGGCGTTGTGCCGTTCGACCGCGCCGCCGACCCTTTTCTGTTTGTCCCGCAGCAGGTGGAAGACTTGCCGATGCGTGGATTAACGCATGGTGGGCAGGAAACGTCGACGGTCGCCGAAGTCGTTGGTGAGTACAACCCGCAATTCATTTGTGCAGCCGGTGCTGCCATTGACCGGATTAAAACAGGCACCTTGGAGAAAGTCGTCCTTGCTCGGTCGTTGGAAGTTTTCGCCGACAAAGAGTGGAACCCCGAATCGGTCTGGCAACGGCTGTACCAGCAGAATCCCGCCGGGCACAGTTTCACGATCGGCTTGCCTCAGGAAGAGGCAAGCATCGTCGGCAACAGCCCGGAGCTCATCGCGGGCGTGCTCCGCGGCCAGTTGACCAGCCATCCGCTGGCTGGATCAGCTCCGCGGCTCACAGACCGAACCGAGGACCAGAAGGCGGCGGCAGTTCTTGCTGGATCTGCGAAAAATCTAGCGGAACATGAGTTTGTTGTTCGGCATATTTCCACGGCGTTGCGCAGCGTCGCCAAGGACTTGATCGTGCCTTCCGGCCCAGATCTGCTGCCCACCGGTCAAATGTGGCATCTTGGAACCCTGATTCGGGCCTCTCTGTACAAAGGGCTCGGTTCCCTGGACGCCGCACTGGCCATCCACCCGACTCCTGCCATCTGCGGATCCCCTACCGCGGCCGCCCAGGCACTGATTTCAGAGTTGGAACCAGACGCCCGGGGATTCTATGGCGGACTGGTGGGATGGATGAACCGAGACGGTGAAGGCGAATGGGCGCTGCTGCTGCGCAGCGCTGTGCTCAACGGCAATCGGGCGACGTTGCATGCGGGAGCGGGAATCGTCGCAGATTCGGACCCATTCGATGAACACAGCGAGACAGCCGCGAAATTTCGAACCATGCTTTGCGCCTTGGGCGTTGACCGGGCAGGAAGCAGCTTATGAAACAACCATTGGTCGCCGATGATCCGATGCTGCACGGTGTCATTCCCTACCCTGCCGAGTTCGCCGAGCGGTATCTTGCCGATGGTTTCTGGGGCAGGCGGACGCTGGATCGAGTCCTGCGCGAAACTGCCATGCGCCGGGGAGCCCACCCTGCGGTGATCGACGAGGAACGAGTGATCAGCTACGCCGAACTGATCAGCCGCATTGATGTTTCGCAAGCCACGCTCTCTGCCCGCGGAATCAACGCTGGCGATCGAGTCATCATTCACGTGCCTAACGTGCTTGAATTCTTTGACGCCGTGTATGCGGTCATCTCGCTGGGGGCCATCCCGGTCTTCGCCGTGCATTCGCACCGCGCGAGCGAGTTGGAGCATCTGGCCCGATCTTCGGAAGCGGAGATGCTGATCACCAGCAGTCGAATCCCTGGCGTGGATCCGCAGGAATTCTGCGCAGAGCTTGCCAACCGACTGCCCTTGCTGTCTGTCGTATATGCCGAGGACTTGTACGAGCAAGGCCTGGATCTGCTGGCAGCGGGCCGGGAAGTCTCACGCGCCGGTTGTCCCCGCCCCGCTCATGCCGCGGCTTTTCTGCAACTGTCAGGTGGCACCACGGGCCGACCGAAACTGATTCCGAAAACACACCGTGATTACGCCTATTCCTTCGAGCGATCAGCGCAGATCTGCAACCTGGATGATGGCACTGTCTATCTATCCGGGATTCCGCTGGCGCATAATTTCGCGGCTAGTTCGCCAGGGTACATGGGGGTTTTCGCCACCGGTGGGACAGTGGTCTGCGCCTTGGACGGCAGCGCCGAGAGGATTTTCAGCCTCATCGCCGAGCATCGGGTCACCGTAGTGGCCGCAGTGCCACCGCTGGCCTTGGCCTGGCTCAACTCCTCCCAGAAGCATCGCTATGACCTGTCTAGCTGGCAGCTGCTGCAGGTGGGCGGCGCCAAGCTGTCCCGCGGTGTGGCCGAACGAATAACCCCGGAACTAGGCTGCGCACTGCAGCAGGTCTTCGGGATGGCGGAGGGTCTGGTCTGCTATACCCGGTTGGACGACGATCCGGAGACCGTCGTTTCCACCCAGGGCAAGCCGATGTGCGTGGCCGACGAAGTGCTGGTGCTTGACTCAGCGGGAACACCGGTACCGGACGGCACCCCCGGCAACCTCTGGGTCCGCGGTCCGTACACCTTCCGCGGCTATTACAACAACCCGCAGGCCAACGCGGAGTGCTTCACCCCGGATGGCTTCTACGGCTCCGGGGACATCGTCGTGAGAGATGCCCGTGGATATTTGACTGTGGTGGGACGGACTAAGGACGTTATCAACCGCGGAGGCGAGAAGATCAGCCCAGAGCAGATCGAGGCCGTGCTGCTGCGGAACCCCGCAGTTCACGATGTGTCAGTCGTCGGAGTGCCGGACGAGGCACTGGGCGAACGAACGCATGCCTACGTGGTACCGCGTGACCGTACGACCCCCACTCGTGCCAAGATATTGCGGGCATGGATGCGCACTGAACATCTCGCAGAACACCACATACCAGACGTCATCACCATAGTCGGCGAACTACCCAAGACCCACATTGGCAAGATCAGCCGCAATACCCTGCGCCCCGGCGCCACCTCACCGCAAGGAGAAGCATGAGCCGCCCCGAAATAACCACCGACCAGACATACGACGTTGTAGGCCTGGGATTCGGGCCGAGCAACATGGCCCTGGCCACCGCCATCCACGAGCACAATCGCGCTGCCGGGCGCGGGCTGCGTTTAAAGGCCCTGTTCCTCGACCGCGCCAGCGAGCCCGGCTGGCACAAGAACCTGCTGTTCGAGGATGCCAGCATGCAGGTGGCATTCGCCAAGGACTTGTCCAGCTTCCGCAATCCCACCAGCGAGTTGACCTTCATGAATTTCCTGCACACCCAGGGCCGGATGGAAGATTTTTTCAACCGCGGTTCCATGGCGCCGCTGCGCATCGAGTTCGTGGCGTATCTGCGATGGGCTGCCGAACAGTTGTCGGAATACGTGCGCTACTCGTCCGAAGTGGTCCGTGTGGTGCCGCGCACCAGCGGAGGGCGTATCACCGGCTATGAAGTGGATGTCGCCGACGAGTCAGGGGTGCGCACGGTGGCCGCCCGGCACGTAGTGCTCGCCGGAGGACTGCAGCCAGTCTTTCCCGCTGGCGTGCGCTCCGGGGCGCGCGTCTGGCACAGTGCCGAATTCCTGGAACGCGTCGCCGTGCTGGACACCGCGGCCGTTCGTTGCGTAGCGGTGATCGGTGGCGGGCAGAGTGCAGCCGAGGTCATCGAGCAGATGTACCACCGCTGTCCGCAAGCACAGATCCATTCGGTGATCTCCCGCTTCGGGCTGATCCCCTCCGATGCGTCGGCCTACGCCAACCGGATTTTCGACCCGATGACCGTGGACGAGCTGTACGCCGCGGATCCCCAGGTCCGCCAGGAGCTCACCGAAGCGCACCGGAACACCAACAATTCCGTGGTCAACCCCAACACTATTGCCGCACTCTACGACTTGGAGTACCGCGACAAGTGGCTGGGTGCCGAACGGCTGAATTGGCACCGAGCAGCAAGAGTGAACTCGGTACGCGAAGATTACGGAACCCCGGCAGTGCAGCTGGGCTTGGCCGAGGGGCTGGGCGACGGCAGCGGAACGCTCGAGGTTGATGTGGCGATCTTCGCCACCGGATACCGTGCCTTGGACCCGACCACGCTGCTGGGCAGCCATGCAGGAATGCTGGTGCGGGACGAACTCGGGCGACCCACGACCCGCCGCGACTACAGCGCACATACCGTTCTGCCTGATGACTCAAAGCTCTTCCTGGTGGGGCAGACCGAGCACCAGCACGGAATCTCTGCGACGCTGCTGTCCAATGTGGCAGTGCGTGCAGGGGAAATCCTCGAGTCCATCCTTGCCGCAGGCCCTGCGGCTACCCAACCGACCGCACACCGAAAGGCCCACGCATGAGCACCGCCGAACTCACCGAAGCGCGAATCCGGGCTGACCTTGGAGCCTGCGCGGGGCTGTCCGCGGACGAGGTCGAACCCGGCGATGCCCTAGCAGACCTGGGCATCGACTCGATCCGCCTAATGAACCTGGTGGAGCTCTGGCGTGCCGCCGGCGCAAATGTCGACTTCCCGCGACTGGCCGCCAGCGAACACGTCGAAGCCTTGGTCGCGGCCGTGCTGGACGCAGCCCCGGTTCGTTGACGCCCACCTCCCAGCCGAAGCTCCTCGAAGGACCGATTATGACTCTCGCCCCCGACACCGTGCGCACCGTGCCGTTGACCGACGCCCAAGCCGGTATGGTTCACGCAGAACTCGCAGCCCCCGGCTCCGCGGACTTTTCCGTCGGCGACGCCCTGGTCTTCCGTGGCCGTATCTCCGCCGCCGCCCTGGCCGATGCGGTGCAACGCACCCTGGCGGAGGTGCCGTGGCTCGGATCCCGCTTCGCCCCGGAGCACATGGCGCTAGTGCCCGGTGACGGCCCAGCCGTCCCCTCCGGGCCCCGGCTGCTGCCTCCGGGTGTGCTGCGCGGGGAGCTCACCGGCGACTCTGACCGGCAGCTGGCCGAACAGCTGCGCGCCGATTATCTACCGCACATCACCCTGGAGTCGCGGCTACTGCACGAACAACTGCTGCTGACTAGCCTGGATACGGACTTGCAGCCGGTAGCGGTGTGGGTGCTGGTCGCCCACCACGTGCTCTTCGACGGCTACGGCATCACGCTGCTCGCCCGCCGCGTGACCGAACATTACACGGCATTGGCCGCCGGGAGCCCAGTCCCGGAAACACCCTTCACGCAACCGGGCCAGGTGCTTGCCGCGGAAGTCCGTTACCACGGATCTGCCGCGGAGGAAAGTGACCGCGGCTACTGGCACGCCCGACTGGAAGGGGACGGGCAGGACTATCGCCCCACGCGGCTGGCCGGCTTGCTCGGCGCCGCCGGGCAGCGCCCCGACGCGTCCGCCGCCGCACGGCTGCGCCTGACTGGACGCCCGCTTTCCCTGGGCCGTTTCTCCGGTACGGTCCCGACTGCCTCCGAAACTACCCGGGCGACCTGGGCGGATGCCGCGATCGCCGCGCACGCCCTGTTGGCGGCCCGTCTGACCGGCGCCAGCCGCACGATCATCGGGCTACCGGCCATGAACCGCACCGGGGCTGCGGCCCTATGCGCCATTCCGACCATCAACGTGCTGCCGTTGGTGCTGGACCTGCATCCCTCTGGGACTGTGGGAGAGCTGCTAGAGTCCGTGGCCGCCGCCCGGGCCGAGCTGTCCCGGCACGGCCGGTACCGCTCAGAGCAGCTCATGCGCGATCTGCGCCTGGTCGGTTCCGGCACCACGCTGACCGGCACCGAGATCAACATCAAGGCCTTCGACGTGCCGCTGAGCGTGCCCGGCGGCTCCGTGTCGCTGTACGCCCTGTGCGAGGGGCCGGTGGACGACATCTGCCTGAATCTGCTGCCGGACCGCGAAACCGGCAAAATCGTGGCGGTGTTGACCGCGCCGGCAGGGACCTTGGCCACGGCGGACGCTGCGGTGCTGCTGGAAACCTACGGGCTGCTGCTGGAGCAGCTCGCCGCGGCGGACCCGGCAACCCGGCACGCCACGTTGGCCCTGGCGCCGGACGCCGCGTTGGCCACGCTTGCCGGACCGGCCGCGGCCGAAACCGCCCCGGCGGTGCTCGAGGAACTGTTCGCGGCGAGTGCAGCCGCCGCTCCGGAAGCCGCCGCGATCACCTGCGAGGGTGTCACGCTCAGCTACCGGGCACTGGCCGCCCGGGCCGACGCGATCGCCGCCGCCGTGCTGGCGCACGTGAACGGCGGCGCAACCGGGCGCTACGTGCTGATCGGCCTGGAGCGCGGACTGGACTACGTGGCCGCGATTCTCGGTATCGCCAAGGCCGGCGCGACCAGTGTCCCGCTGGATCCGCACGCTCCAGCGCAGCGCAACCAGCGCATCGCCGCACGGCTGGCCGGCCAAGATCCGCGCACCCCGCTCGTGCTGGCCACCGATGCGCAGGGGTGGGCCGGCTATCCGGTGCTGGATCCGTCCGTCTTGCCCGTGGCGACCGGAACGCTACCGGTAGCTGCCGTTCCCCGCTCTACGCCCAGCTACCTGCTGCATACTTCAGGCTCCACCGGGGAGCCCAAAGCCGTGGTGATTTCCCGCGAAGCCTTCTCGCACTGGGCCGGATACCACCGGCATGCCGGTTTCGTGGATGCGGCCGGGGAGAAGATCGCGCAGTCGCTGCCACTGCACTTCGACGGGGCCTGGTGCACCCTGCTCGGGGTGGCGCTGGGCCATCATGTACACCTGATCAGCCACGAAGTGGCCCGCGACCCCGAAGCGCTCGCCGTTCAGGTGCGCGAGCACGCCATGACCTGGATGGATATGACCCCGTCGTTGGCCGCACCGCTGCTTGACACGGGACTGTTCGACCCCGGAACCCCGGTACGCCGGCTCTCCATCGGCGGCGAAGGATGCAGCCAGGTGCTCTGGGAGAAGCTGCGGAACCTGAATGATCTCATCGTGGAAAATCTGTATGGCCCCACCGAATTCACCGTGGACGCGCTGGTCGCCAACGTGGCGCAGAGCCCCGATGTGGTGGTCGGCCGCCCTCTGGCAGGGCTGAAGGCAGCGGTGCTGGACTCCGCGCTGCGGCCGCTACCGGCCGGCCTGCCCGGGGAACTGTATTTGTCGGGGCCACAGGAAGCCCACGGATACCTAGGGCAGGGGGCACTGACCGCTTCCCGTTTCGTGGCAGATCCTGCCGGTGACGGCACTCGCATGTACCGCACCGGGGACCGTGCGGTTCTCGGCCACGACGGGTTGCTGCGTTTTCTGGGCCGCGATGACGGCCAGGTCAAGATCCGCGGCTACCGGATAGATGTGGGCGAGGTGGAAACGGCGCTGGCCGCGCTGCCCGGAATCGCCCACGCCGTGGTCCGGGCACGGGGAGCGCAGCTGCTGGCGTGGGTGGTTCCCTCGAATTCCGAGGCAACCATGCTGGCTGGTGACACCGAAAGGTGGCGTGCCGCGCTCTGTCTGGTCTTGCCGCCGCAGATGATTCCGCATGCGCTGACCCCCATCGATCGGCTGCCGCTGGGCAGCACGGGCAAGCTCGACGAGAGTCAGTTGCCAGATCCCCGACCGGCCAACGCCCCAGTCAGTGCCCCGGCGACCGGTCCGGAACAACGGGCCGTGGCCGCCTGCATGGCCGCGGAGCTGGGCATCCAGGTTCATGCGCTGGGTGTCGAATCGGATTTTTTCGCCGAAGGCGGGGACTCGATCACCGCGATCGCGGTGGTCTCCGCGTTGCGCCAGGCCGGCTACTCCTCCTCGGTGGGGGCAGTCTTCACTGAGCGCACCGTCGGCGGGATTGCGGCCAAAATCTCTGGGCTGGCCCCGGAGCCGGTCGCCGTGAACGAGCCGGCCGGCACGGCGGATCTGGTGCAGCTCGATGCCGCGGCCCGCAGCCGGCTTTCGGCCATGCTGAGCCAGCGCCGCCCGCGCCGCTAGGCGCGCAAGCTTCCCTACACATCTTCTGACCTCGTTGCCTTATAAACCGCAGCCCAAAGGACCCCATGATCGAACTGACCCGACAAGACGTCGAAAATTCCCACGGCCTGCCCGACACCGGGCCGGCGCCCGCCCCACGAGATGCCCAGCTGGTTTGGTGGCCTACCACCGCATTGCAGCGCGGCCTGGTGGCCCACACGCTGATGCTCCAGGACCATCCGCAGGCAACCGACCCCTACGTCGGTCAGAGCCGGGTCCAGCTGACAGGACCGTTGGACCCGGACGAGGCCCGCGCCGCCACGATGAGTCTGCTACGCCGGGTGGAAAACCTGCGTGCAGGCTTCCTGCTGGACGAGATTGGGGACCCGGTCTCCTTCGTAGAGCCGTGGGACGAGGAGCTGGCCGCCCGGGCATTCACCACCGGGCTGGAGGTCGAGGCCCTGGCAAGCGCGCAGATCGCGGCCGGGTTCGACCTGCAGGAGCCTCCGCTGCTGCGTTTCGCCCTGGTCTCGGAATCGTCCAAGTCCCATGAGTTGGTCATCACTGCGCATCATCTTGTCCTTGATGGCTGGTCCATGCCGCTGCTGCTGGGCCAGTGGCTGCGAGAGCTGGCCGCCGTACGCGGCGCCTCGGCCCCGGCCGACCTGCCCGCCGCCACTGGCAGTTACGCCGACCACCTGGGCTGGATCGCCTCCGCGGATCGAGAGGCCGCTGCCACATTTTTTGCCGAGAGCCTGGCCCATGCCGAAACCGGGCAGCGCCCGCATTTCCTGGGCGCGCAAGCGCTGGCCGGCACCAGCCAGGCGAGCGAAACCCGTGAGCTTCCCAGCTCCACCGTCGCCGCACTGAACGCCGCCGCCCGGACCCATGGATTCACGCCCGCTACCGCGCTGCGGACCGCCTGGGCCCTGGCCGCGGACTTCGCGGCCGGTACCACCGGCAACATCTTCGCCCTGCCCGTGGCCCTGCGCGATCCCTCCCGCCCGGACGCAGACACCGTCTGCGGCATGCTCACCGAGACCGTGCTCGCCGCCGGCGACTACCAGCCTGGGCAGACCCTGCTGGGCGCCGCGGTGCGCCAGCAGCAGTGGTGGAACCGCAGCCTGGAGCACCAGCACCTTGGCGTGCCGGGCATTGAGCGCGCCCTGTCCGGAACCGGCGAGTTGGCGTGGTCGCTGCTCAGTTTCGAAGCCATTGGCGCTCGGGGTCACTTCGCGCTGAATGAGCTGGAGGCCACGCTGAAGGCCACCGGCGATTCCAGCCACTATCCGGTCAACGTGCACGTGCGTGCAGGGGACAGCTGGCACCTCGAACTGGAATACGATGGGCGAGTCCCCGCGCACGTGGCAGCCACTTTGGCAGAGGCCCTGGTCCGCGGGCTCACCGCACTGGCCTTGGACGCCGAGTCCCGCATCGCCGACGTCGAGCTCATGGACCCGGCCGAGGTCACCGGCTTTGAGACCTCCGCCCGCGACTACGCCGGGCCTCAGCCACTGTTGCCCGAGCTCTTTGCCCGCCAGGTCGCCGCCGCACCGCAAGGCACCGCCTTGGTCGTCGGCGGCATGAGCTACACCTACGCGGAGCTCGATGCGTTGGCAAGGGACACCGCGGATCGTCTGGCCGGACTGCTGGCAGTCGCCACCGGCCACCGGACCTTGGCCGTGCGGTTGCCGCGCGGGATCGATATCGTGGTGGCTCACCTGGCGGCGCTGCGCAGCGCCGTGACCCTGATGGTGCTGGACAACGGATGGCCCGCCGCCCGCGTCGAGCGCGCGCTAGACCTCGCCATCCCGGCGTTGATCTGGGATGGCGAGGGTCTGCGCGCCACCGGGATGGGATCGTGCTCGGCCCCGGCGCCGTTCGCCGCGCAGGCAGCGGCTACCGCCGCCATCGTGTTCACCTCCGGATCCACCGGCGAGCCCAAGGGCGTGGCCGTGCCTCACCGCGCATTGGCCCACCTAGCCGCCCGCCAGCAGCGCGAGCTCTACCCGACGGATCGCACCCTGCAGGTGGCGCACACCTCCGCCTTCCACTTTGACGCACACTGGGATGCCTTCCTGGCGTTGTTCACCGGGCATACCCTGCATCTGCTGACCGAGGACGAGTACCTGGACCCGTTCGCGTTGGCCGACTACGTCGACGCGCACCGCATCGCCTACCTGGACTTCACCCCGACCCTGTGGAATGCGGTAATCTCCAGCGCAGCGATGACCAGACTGCCGGAAATCTGCGTGGCCGGCGGCGAGAGCTTCCCCGCCGCGCTGTGGCGGCGCATGGGACAGCTGGCCCGCGAGTCCGGTTCCGCCGTCTACAACCTGTACGGCCCCACCGAAGCCACCGTGGATGCACTTGCCGCCGCCGTGACTGACGCGCAGCAACCGGTGGTCGGCCGACCTGTAGGCGCCACCGGGGCGCTGGTCCTGGATTCCCTGCTGCGCCGGGTCGCCCCGGGCACCGTGGGCGAACTCTATCTGGCCGGTCCGCAGCTGGCCGACGGCTACCTTTCGCGCAGTGCGCTGACCGCCGCTCGTTTCACCGCCCACCCTTTCGCCCCGGGGGAGCGCCTGTACCGCACCGGCGATGCCGCGGTCCGGCGTCCGGACGGGCAGCTGGCGCTGCTCGGCCGCACCGACGCACAGATCTCCTTGCACGGCGTGCGCATCGAGCCCGGAGAAATCGAGTCCTTCCTGACCGGCCAGCACTCCGTACGCCGTGCCGTGGTGCTGAAGGTCGAGGACCCGCGGCTGGGAGAACGTCTCGCGGCCTGGGTGGTCCCGGCTGACCCGGCCGCCGTGGGCGATCCGCGGCTGGCCGCCGACTTGCGCACCGCCTGCGCCCTCAAGCTGCCGCGTGTGATGGTGCCCGCCGCGGTGGTGCTGCTGAAGTCGCTGCCGGTGACCGGTAGCGGCAAACTGGATACCCGTGCCCTGCCTGCCCCGGACTTCGGCGGTGCCTCCGCGGCTGCGCCGGCGGAATCCGGCGTAGCCGCGGAGGCGCCGGGCGCCGAACTGGCCGCGGTGACCGCGGTGGTCACTCGCGTGCTGGGCCTGTCCTGCGCACCGGATCCGGGGGAGCGATTCATGGCACTGGGAGGGGACTCGATCGCCGCGATCCAAGTCATTGCCGGGCTGCACCGTGAGGGCTACGGCTACTCCGTGGCGAAGTTGCTGGCCGCCGGGACGCTGGCGGGCATCGCCCGCGAACTTGAAGCGCGGCAGCCTGAGGCCGCGCCCGATAGCACCGACGCCACCGGCCGGCTGGCCGCCCTGGGCGCCGAACGCGCCGCAGTGCTGGCCGCCCGGGCGGCCAGCTTGGGCGCCAACGTGGTAGACGTGTGGGAACTGACCCCCACCCAGCTGGGCATGGTATTGCACCACGAGCGCGAAACCGACGGAACGTATCAGACCACCACGCGCTGGCGCATAGCCGCCGCGGACGAAGCCTCGTTGCCCGGTGCCGCGCAGATCGCCCACGCACTGGATGCGCTGGCCGCACGTCACCCCCAGCTGCGCGGCGTGATCTTCCAGCACGACCTGCCCGCCCCGCGCCTGGCTATCCTGGACCGGATGCGCTGGAAGCTGCAGGCCGCAGATTTGCGGTCCGAGCCCGATGTGTCCGCCGCGGTGGGCCGGGTCGAGGCAGCCCTGCGCGCAGAGCCGATGGACCTGGCTACCGGACCACTGGCCAGCGGAAAGCTGCTGCGCACCGCGGACAGCGCCTGGGAACTTGTCCTCTGCCTGCACCATCTGCTGGTGGATGGATGGTCCACCGCGCTGCTCACCGGCGAACTGAACACCCTGCTGGCTGGCGGCGGGTTGTCCGAACCGCGCCCGATGACCGGGTACCTTCAGTGGCTGGCCCAGTTGGAAACCAGCTCCCGGGAGCTGGAGGATGCCTGGCGTAGCGAGTTCGCCGGCTTCGGCGCACCCACTGCGCTGGCCGCGCTGACCCGCGCTGGCGAAGGCACCGTGAGCGCCACCGCCTACCTTCAGGCGCAGCCCACCGCGGAGCTTTCTGCCGCGCTTCGTGCTTCGGGGCATACCCTGGCCGACGCCGCCCAGGCCGCCTGGGCCACCGTTTTGGCCACGGTAATCGGCACAGCTGACGTAGCGCTGGGAGCCACCCGTTCCGGCCGCGATGCGGAAGTTCCGGGCATCGATGAGATGATCGGCATGTTCATCACCACCGCCCCGGTGCGTCTGCAGCCACGTCCAGGAGCCCCCTGCACGGAGCTGCTGGATGAGGCCCGCCGACAAAACACCGCGTTGGCTCGTGCAGCCCACCTGGGTATGGGCCGGATCAAGTCGGTGCTCGGAGCCGAACCCTTCGACACCTTGCTGGTTGTGGAAAACTACCCGCAACGCGGGGAAACGGGCGTTTCCGGTCTTGAGGTCACTGCGCTCGGAGGCGAGGACGGCACCAACTACCCGGTGTGCCTGACGCTGACCCCGGGGGAAGAGGTAGCTCTGGAAGTCGAGCTGGCCGGCGGAGATCTGCTAGCCGCGGCAGCGCTGGCCCAGGCCGTGCGCACCGCGCTGGCCGCACTGTCCGACGGCATCCAGCTACAACCCGAGCAGCTGGGTCTGGAGATGCTCTCCGCGCGGCTGGTTGAAGCTGCAAGAACCGAATCCGATTTTGCCGGGCCTGCCTCGGTTGACGCCGAAAATTCTTCGGTTGTCGTGTCCACCGTTGCGCAGGCTACGCGCATCGCGCTGGCTGCCCAGGCCGTTGCAGAGGTACTCCGGCTGGACTCGGTGGACCCGTCTCGGGACATCTTCGCGCTGGGGGCGGACTCCATGGCCGTCATCGCGCTGGTCGGCGCGCTGCGCGCCCGCGGACTGGTCCTTTCGCTGGGAGAGATCTATCGCAATCCGACTGCTGCCGCGCTGGCCGCGGCCGCCGCCGAGGCTTCTCCGACCCGGGTGGCCGAGCTGGCCGCCGACGGGGCATTGGAGGACACCCCGGCCTTGGCGTGGTACCGCGAACTGCTGGCAGGCACCGGGGCGGACGGCAGTGGCTTCCAGCAGCTGCGTGTGCTCAACGTGCCCGCTGGCGTCCAGGCGACCAGTCTGCAACGGGCGCTGACCATCTTGGCCGAACGCCACCCGGCCCTGCGCCTGCGGGTAGACGGTTCCGGAGCCGCGGTGCTGCCCGACGCGGCACTGCCACTGACCACGCTGGCCGCCGACTCCGGTGAGCGGCAGTTCTCCGAGGTTTTGCGCACCGCCTGCCGGGAACTGGATGAGCGGTCGGGCCGCGTGGCGGCAGCCGTGTATCGCCCGGCTGAGTCCGGCTACGGCGTGCTTGCGCTGGCCGTGCATCACGTTGCCGTGGACATCTACTCCTGGCGCCTGCTGACCGAGGATCTGCGCCGACTGGTCCAGGGCTCCCGGAACCTACCGGCCGCCTCCGCCAACCTCCGCGCCTGGGCTGCCGCCTCGCATGAGGCAGCACAGACCCTGGCCGCTGACCAAACGCTGACCAAGCGCTGGCTGTCCGTGCTGGATGCAGGGGAACTGGCACAGATGCGGTACTCGGATTCCCTGCAGCTGGGAACAGTGGCCGACACGCAGGAGGTTGTGCACACCTTGGATGCAGAGACCACGCGCAGACTGCTTGCGCTGGGCGAGGGCTGCGGCATGGACACCGTGCTACACGCCGCGGTAGTAGGCACGCTGGAAGCCGGTACCAGCGTGCTGTTGGAGGCCGAAGGCCATGGACGCCCGGCGGGCGTCCAATTCAGCGACGCCCGCGACACGGTGGAAGTCGGCAGCACCGTGGGGTGGTTCACCGCCACCTGGCCGCTGCGCCTGTCCGCCGCGGCAACCGGCGGCACCCAGAGGTTGGCACCCGAAGCCTGGGTGCGTGCGGCACGCGCCGCATCTGCCACACTGCCAACAGATACAGCCAGCTACGGGATGCTGCGCCACCTTGCCGGTCCTGCCGGCGACCAACTGGCCGCCGCGGCGGACGCTGCCAGCGCCCAGCTTCTGGTCAATTACCTGGGGCGTGAGGCCGTGTCCGAAGGCCCGTGGCAGCCGGCGGCGGACGCCGCCGCACTGGAAAGCGAGCTGGGACTGCATCGGGCGCTGCCCGCCACCCACCCGGTGGAACTGAACGGCTACGTCACCGAGGCCGTGGACGGCCCGCACCTGGTGCTGCGCTGGCAGCTGGCCGCAGCCAACGCCGCCGGTCGCGGTCTTCCGGATGCCGCACGATCCGCGCTGGTCGCCTTGTCCGGGATAGACCCGCTGGCCATTGGCACCACCGGCGCCCTGCACGACATCGTGGGGATGGCAGCCGCGGAAACCTCGCGGCTGCTAGTTGAACGCCCCGCAGCCCAGGGCGTCTGGCCGCTGACCGGGGTGCAGCAGGCCATGGCCGTGCACGCAGCCTCCGCCCCGAACGACACCTACCTGTCGCTGACCGCTCTGGAGCTGTTCGGTCCGGTGGACCCGACGACGCTGCGGAGCGCAGCGGCCGCGCTGGCCGCGGTACACCCGCAGTTGCGATCCACCGTGTACTGGCCGGAAGACGGCGCACCGGTGTTCGTCCCGCTGGCCGGGCTCACCCCGCAGGTGGCCGTGCGCCGCAGCCACGGGCTGGACCTGAAGTCCCGGCAACAGGTCGCACAGGCGGTCCGCGCCGAGCACCTGGTCCGCGGCTTCGACGTGGAAACCGGTCCGCTGCTGCGGCTGGAACTGGTCGATTTTGGAGAGCACCCGGAAACCGGTGAGCCGCACAGCCAGCTGATCCTGGCCAACCACCATTTGCTGCTCGATGGCTGGTCCATCCCGCCGCTGGTGGATGAGTTGTTCGAAAACTACGCGCGAGCCGCTGGGGGCGCCCCGGCCCCGAAGCCGGTAGCCCCTGCCGGTAGTGGCTATGACGCTTTCGCCCGTTCACTGGTCTCGCGCGACGACCAGGCCCGGGTCGCGCAATGGGGCCGGGTGTTGACGGGGGACCGTCCGGGCCACGTATTACGCCACCGCGATCCGGAGAATACCGCGCTGCCTACGATGATCGGTGTTGAGCTCGGCGCCCACGTGCACAAGGCTCTGGCCAATCGCGCCCGCAAGGCCTCGGCCACGGTGGCTGACGCGGCGAATGCCGCTTGGGCGCTGGTGCTCGGCGCACTGTTGGACACGGACGTTCCGGTTTATGGCACGGTCAGCTCCGGCCGCGCCATCGACGTGCCGGGCATGTCCGAGCTGCCGGGCATGTTCATCGACACCCTGCCGGTGGCCATGAACTTGGAACAAAAGGATTCCAAGGCGTTGTTGAGAGCCGCCCACGCAGCTGGCCAGCGGATCGTTGAATCGGCCGGAGTGCCGCTGTCGAAGATCACCGGCGCCCTGGGCCTCGGCACCCTGTTCGACACCTTGCTGGTCGTGGAGAACTATCCGCAAGCCGAGGGCAACACCCCGGACGGTGCCCCGCGCCTGGGCGAGATCCACTCTGAGGACGCCACCGAATACCCGCTATCGGTCAGTGTCTCGGTGGGCGACCTCATGGAAGTCGAAATGGAATTCGGCACTGAAATACCCGAATCCGTCGCCCGTCAGGTGCTCTCCGCCTTGGTCGTGGCCTTGGAGTGCCTGGCCCTGGGCACCGCGTTGCCGGTGCTGCGCCGCCTGCTGTCCACTCGGCTGGCTGCGGCGCGCGAGGCCCTGACCTCGGCGGGTGCCCGGCATGCCGCAGCGCACGGCGCGGACGCAGCAGCCATGAACGCGGTGACCGCCGCCTACGGGCAGGTGCTGCGCCTGCCCGTAGGCGGCACTGACAGCGACTTCTTTGCCGCCGGAGGCGACTCCATGGCCGCCATGTCCCTGCTGACCGCCCTGCGCAAGGCTGGCTACAAGGCAACGATCTCCCAGGTCTTCGCCAACCCGATCGCCGCCAATCTGGCCGCCGTGGTGCAACGTATCGCACCTGCCGCCACGGCCGTCGCTAATACTGCCGGGGATCCAGGGAAAGCTCCCGCGGCTTCTGCGCCGGCGGCGGACGCCGTCAAACCCATGATCACGCTTGACGGGGCCTCGATGGCCTCGCTGACCAATTTGTTGAAGGGAAACTAGTGACCACGCCAACTACCGAGGCCCGGAACACCAATATCCAGGACGCCGAACAGGCCGAACCGGAGATCATCGATGTGCTGCCGCTGGCCCCGTTGCAGAACGGGCTGCTCTTCCACGCGCTGGCCGACCCGGAGGCCCTGGACGTATACACCATGCAGTCCACCTACCGCTTCGCCGGGCCGGTGGACGTGCCCGCACTGCGCCAAGCCTGCGCCACCTTGCTCGAGCGTCATCCGATTCTGCGCGCCGGCTTCGCTCATGAACAGTTCGACACTCCCGTGCAGTTCATCCCCGCTTTCCTTCCACTGCCCTGGCGCCAGTTGGACCTATCGGCAGACCCGCAAGCCGTTCGCGGGCTCGAACGACTGCAGGTCGATGAGCGCCAAACGAAGTTTGAGATGAGCCGTCCACCGCTGATCCGCTTCGCCTATGCCGATCTGGGAGTCGAGGGGGGCGCCTTGGTGGTCACCAACCATCACATCTTGATCGACGGCTGGTCCGACGCACTGCTGGTCACCGAGCTGCTGCGGCACTACCGTGCCGGAGGCCGGGACGATACCCTGGGCGAGCCGACCCCGTTCCGCAGCTACCTCCAGTGGCTGGCCGAACAGGATGCCGAGGCCGCCCGGGGCGTGTGGCGCAACCTGCTGGCTGGTCTTAACGACGGCACCCTGGTCGCTCCGGAAGCGTCAGCACGTTCCGCAGTGCTGCCCGAGGTCGTTGAGATGGACCTGCCCGACGGGCTGACCGAGGCGCTGATCGCGCTGGCCCGCACCGCTAAGGTGTCGATCAACACCGTTTATTCCCTGGGCTGGTCGCTGGCGCTGCGCCGGCTCACCGGCCAGGACACCGTAGTCTTCGGCTCCACGGTCTCCGGCCGGCCTCCGGAGCTGGCAGGGGTGGATGAGATGATTGGTTTGTTCCTGAATACCGTCCCGGTGGTCACTGAGCTGGATCCGCACACCCGGGTGGATGCGCTGCTGCGCCAGGTGCAGACCCGCCAGGGTGAGAGCCTGCAGGCCCAATTCGTCGGACTGTCCACGATCCAGCAGGATGCCGGCATCGGCACCCTATTCGATACCCTCTACGTCATGCGCAATACCCCGGAGGACGACGCGGCGCTGGACAGGCTCAGCACAGACACCGGGCTGGTGGAGATCGAGGGCGGGGACGCCACTCACTACCCGCTGACCTTCATCGTGCATCCTGCCGACATCTATCGGTTGATTCTGGCTTATCAGGGAGAGCAGTTCTCGGCCGCGGCCGCGGGCTGCCTGATGGAATCGGTCATCGCCACCCTGGCCGCGCTGGCTGACCATGCGCAGTCCCCGTTGGGTACCGTGCTGGCCGCGGTCGAGGGCGAGCCGCAGTCCTCTGGGCTGGCCGGTACCGCACGGCAGCTGGGCGAGGATTCACTGGTCGCATTGCTGGAACGCACCGCTGCTGCCCACCCGCAGCGTCCTGCGCTGATCGATGGGGCGCACACCCTCACGTACGCCGAGCTGTGGGCCGAGGTCTGCTCGATCGCCGGCTGGCTGCGTGCCCAGGGCCTGGGCCCGGGCTCCACGGTGGGATTAGGCCTGCCGCGCGGGAACCGGTTCGTGGCCGCCATCTTCGCAGTGATGGCTGTCGGAGCGGCCTACATTCCCCTGGATGAGGCCTACCCGGATGCCCGTGCCGCGAAGATGTTCGCCACCGCACGTGCCGATGCGGTACTGCTGGAGCCGGGCTCATGGAGGGACACGGAGAAGCTCGCCGCCTGCGGAACCCGGGTCATGGTGCTAGATGATGCCGTGGTCGCCGGCCATGCAGGAGCTGCTCAGCTTTATCCGGACTACTCGCACGCGGACAGCGCCTACCTGATGTTCACGTCAGGCTCCACCGGCGAGCCCAAGGGTGTGTCCGTACCGCACCGGGGCTTGGTCAACATGCTGGCCAACCACCGACGCGAGATCTTCGACCCGGCTATCGCTCGGGTGCCGGACCGCCCGCTGGTTGTCGCGCATACCGTGTCCTTTGCCTTCGACATGTCTTGGGAAGAGCTGTTCTGGCTCATCGAAGGGCACACCGTGCACGTGCTGAATGAGGCGCTGCGCCGCGATGCAGCGCAGATGGTTAGCTACCTACGTGAGCATTGCGTGGACGTCATTAATGTGACTCCTTCAGTTGCCTCGGCGCTGCTGGCCGAGGGGCTGCTCCAAGCCGGGAAGCACCATCCGGCATTGGTGTTATTGGGCGGAGAAGCGGTGGGAGCCGAGGTCTGGGATGCACTGCGCGCGGACCCCGTGTCCGAGGGCTACAATCTCTATGGCCCCACCGAATACACCATCAACGCCCTGGGCGCCGGCACCGATAGCAGTGCTGTGCCGGTGGTCGGCGGGCCCATCGAAAACACCGAAGCTTACGTGCTGGACAGCGCGCTGTGTCCGGTCGCTGAGGGCGCGCCCGGCGAACTGTACTTGGCTGGAGACGGGCTGGCATATGGCTACGTGGGACGCGCTGCACTGACCGCCTCCCGCTTCGTAGCCAACCCCTATGGCACCCCGGGCACGCTGATGTACCGCACCGGGGATGTTGTCTCGCGCGATTCTTCCAGGGCGCTGCACTTCCACGGCCGCTCCGATGCCCAGATCAAGATCCGCGGCTACCGCATCGAGCCGGGGGAAGTACAGGCGGTGATCGCCGCGGATCCGCGCGTCGGCTCCTGCGCAGTGCTGGCTCGACAGATGACGCAGGGCCACATGGCGTTGATCGGATATCTGGTACCCGCCGCCGGTGCGGACACCGAGGAGGACCGCGCCGGGCTGGTGGACGCAGTGCGGGCCAGGGCCCGCCGCGAGCTGCCGGACTACATGGTCCCGAGCCACCTGGTGCTGCTCGGCAAGCTGCCGCTAACCCCGAACACGAAGCTGGATGTGGCCGCGCTGCCGCTTCCTGCCCCGATCGCGGGCAGGGCGCCGTCTGGCGGCGCGCAGACCGCGGTAGCCGAGGTGTTCTGCGCCGTACTCGGCGTGGACTCGGTGCACGGGGAGGATGACTTCTACTTGCTGGGCGGGGATTCGCTCAAGGCCATGCGTGCCGTTTCGCTACTGCGCTCGCGCTTCGAGACGACGCTGACGGTGGGCACTCTGGCAGCGGCGCCCACCGTGGAACTGCTGGCCTCCAAACTGTCCGCCGGCACCGATTCCTCCTTCGACCTGGTACTGCCGCTTGCTGGCGGCAGCGGGGCCGGCGCCCCGCTGTACTGCTTCCACCCGGCCGGTGGCCTGGGCTGGAGCTACGCCGGGTTGGCCGGGCATCTGGGCCGTGGACGCGAAATCATTGCGTTGCAGTCTCCGAGGTTCACTGGGCCGGCCCCGCAGGACATGGCTGCGTTGCGCGATTCCATGGTGCAGGCGATCCGCAATCGCCATCCGCACGGCCCGTACCACCTGCTGGGCTGGTCTTTCGGAGCACACCTGGCGCATATGGTGGCCGGTGCGCTGGAGAAGGACGGGGAACAGGTGCTCACGCTCTCGCTGCTTGATGCGGACCCGGTCACCGTGAACCCCGTCCAAGGACCGGCCCCGGAGGACGCCGCCGAGCTGGAGCAGGAAGCACTGAACTTTCTGCTGGCCGGGGCGCTGCGCGAGCTACCCCAGTGGCTCAGGAGCCCGTACCAGCGCGCGGATGTGCTGGAGTTTCTGGCAGAGGCCGAGGGAGTCTGGAGCCACTTCGCCAGCGACAAGCTGGAGGCAATCATGGACTCCTATGGCTATAGCGTCGGAGTGCTGCCCGGTGCCCGTTACGACCGGGTCCGAGCGGACACCCGACTGTATACCGCGACGATGAGCCGCCATGGGGTGGTCGCCAGCGATCCGGCACGTACCGCAGCCGGCTGGTCCGAGTACAGTGCCGGGCCCTTCGCCCAGCAGCTGATCGAGGCTGGGCACCATGAGATGACCAGCCCGGCAGCACTGAGCATCGTCGGGCCGCAGCTACGCGAAGACCTGGCCCGCACCGAAGCCGGGCACACCGGCAGCTGACCCGTCAACAGACCTACCTGACTTTCCATATAGCACAAGGAGCAAAACCATGAATCCCTTCGACCGAACCGACGGCAGTTTCCTCGTCCTGGTCAACCAGTTGAATCAGCACAGCCTCTGGCCCGACTTCGCGCAGGTCCCGGCCGGCTGGACACAGGTATTCGGCCCGTCCGAGCTGGACGCGGCCAATAACTACGTCCAGGAACACTGGACTGATATCACACCGCGGGAATCCGCCCAGTGATCCGGTGGCTGCGCCGCCATTCAATCGACCTGGGTCCGCTGCGCAGCAGCAGAGCGTTCACCCTGATTTTTTGGGGGCGTCTGGTATCCATCGCGGGGATCGGCGTGCTGAGCACTGCGATTCCGTTACAGGTTTATGCCCTGACCGGTTCGTCCGTCCACGTCGCCCTGGTCGCAACCGTCATGGGCCTGGCCGGCTTCGCGGGGGCACTGTCCGGCGGCCTGATGGCGGACCGGTTGGACCGTCGCAAGATCATCCTGGCGGCCCGCGGTTCAGCCATAGCCGGCTTCGCGCTCCTGGCAGTTAATGCCTTTGCCGCTGAGCCGATGCTGGCCGCATTCCACGTGGCCGCGGCCGTGGATGGGCTGGCTGGAGGCATCAGCGCCACCGCACTGTCCGCCACGGTGCCACGCACGGTGGAACCGATCCAGCTCCCGGCCGCGAGTGCGCTCATGGCGATCAGCATGGATTTGGGCATGGTGCTCACCCCCGCCCTGGGCGGCCTGCTATACGCAGTGATCGGCCCGGGCTGGCTGTATCTCTGGGTCATCGCCGCGAGTCTGGCCAGCATGGCCCTGCTCTGGGGACTGCCTGAACTGCAGCCGGGCATCGACGAACAGGCAGCGGCTGATCCGCAGATCCGGCAGGCCGGAACACTCGGTGCCATTCGTCGCACCTGCGCGCAGGCATGGGCCGATACCCGTGAGGGCATGGCATATGTAGCGCGCGACCGGGTGGTTGGCCCGATCATGCTGCTGGGGTTCATCCAGCTGCTGTGCGCCTCGCCGTACGTGCTGATTCCGGAGTTCGCCGAGCGCCAGCTGGGGCTGGGACCTGAAGCCGCCGGCTTGCTGTATTCAGCACCGGCAGCCGGAGCCTTGCTCGCCTCGCTGAGCAGCGGCTGGACCGGACGGGTGCGGCCCGCAGGCCGAGTGCTGCTGGTGGTACTGTGCGCTTCCAGCCTGGGCGTGCTGGCCCTGGGCCTGACCAGTTCGCTGCCATTGGCCCTGGCAGCCATGGCCTTGACTGGCGTGGGGGATGTGCTGGCCGAGATATTCCGTTATGCGATTATCGTCGGGCGCACCCCGGACCGGTTGCTCGGCCGGGTCAGCGCCGTATGGAGCGCCCAAGGTACCGTGGGTGATACCTTGGGCGGGCCCTTACTCTCGTTGCTGGCCAAGGTGTTAGGACCAGGCGGAGCGATCGCTGCAGGCGGCGCGCTAGCCGCCGGCCTCAGCGCCGTGGTGGTATTGAGTGCTCGCGAATTGCGCGCACTCCGGATCGAGTCCGAAACGCCGGAAGAGATCATTGTCCCGGAAGCTGATCCCAGCTTCCGGGGCGCTGACGGCCCATAGGCCTGCTCCGGCGTCGTCCCTGACGTTCATGAACCGAGCAGTTGCCAGGTTTCTAACCGCTCGACCGGCAGGGGCGCGGTGCAGGCCAGTGAAGCCACATGCCCGTGGCCGACGTCCACTGGCTGCAGGTACACCGGGCCGGATTCCACGCCGGGCGTGTGTACCTGGGACCACCGAGCGGGCGGGCCCAGCGGGCCGGTGGAAACCTGGAAACTGGCCGGGTCAACAGCCAGCCCCACCCCCGCCGCCTTGAGCAGGGCCTCCTTAGCTGAGAACAAGGTCAAGCGCAGAGCGTCGGGGCGCACCGCGGCACCCGCTGCGGTGCGCTCGCCGGGAGAAAGTACCGCATCATCGAACCCGGGGAATACTCCCGGAGGGTGCAGCCCCGGCCCACGTTCCACATCGACGCCCAGCAGGACATCGGCAGGCGCCACGGCCGCCATAGCCAGCTCCCTGGTACGGGACAGCGATACGGCGCGCTGCGGGTGGCGCGGTTGGCCGTGGTCTGCGACGCCGCACTTCGGGCAGTGGCGGGTAAGTTGCAGTAAACGTGAAGCGCGGGGATCGACGTGCAGTTTCCGGGCCAGCAGCAGACGCAGCAACGCCCTGGACGCGAGCAGCGCCGCGGCATCGGCAGGGTCTTTGAAGGTGCCGGCCTTGGTCGCTTCGGGGCCTAGCAATTGCGCATAGCCCCCCAGCTCGGCGACCTTGACCCGGACCTCGTCGACCGTGGCGGTGAGATAGCTCAGATGTGCAGCGGGCTGCGGGGCGGGGCGGAGATGTTCTGCGGGTTCCACACCTCCAGCCTACGGCGGATTCTGCCGCATCGGGTACGGCTCACGCGACTGATTCTCTTTCCATGCCACTTCCAGCGCGCCGAATCCAACGCGCCAAATCGCGACCGCTTGGGCCGTGGGGCTTCGGTCGACAGGACCGGGTCAATAAAGATGAATAATTACGAACACACAGTAGAACGTTTTTGAGTAAGGTGAGCCTATGATAACGTTGGCCGAGGTGATCTGCTCAGTCACCGAAGTTTTCGCTAGACTCGACGACTCCGAAGGTACTCGCACATGAAATTCACTCCACGCGCCCGCTGGGCCGCTATGGCCTTGTCTCTGTCCTTGCTCGCCACTGGCTGTGCCGCCAGTTCCAATGCCAACGGCGAGAGCGGTACTTCCGCCACCGCGGCAGCGCAGAATGTTGACGGCACTGTCATCGTTGATACCGCGTTCGGAAAGGTCAGTATCCCGTCAGACCCGCAACAAGTGGTGGCGTTGGAAGGCGGTTCCGTGCCTGCCGTTGAGGCCGGCCTGACGCCGCTGGCCACCGCCGGCGACACCTTCGACGATTCCTTCGGCAACGCGGCAGATTTCGACGCCGTGGAAAAGCTTCCGTCTATTCTTACCCCGGATGGATGGGACTACGAGCATCTCGTTGAGTTGAAGCCCGACATGATGATCGGCTTCATCCGCGGCGGTGACGATGCTTCGGAGGAACTGAGCTCCGAGAAGAAAGCCGAATTCGAAAAGCTCAACGCCATCGCACCCACCGTGCTGATCCGCACCAACGGTTCTGCCGGTACCCGCGACGCCTCGGTGGCTATGGCCGAAATTCTGGGCAACGGCGAGCAGGCCCAAGTGCAAAAGAAGGCTTACGAGGACAAGATCGCCCAGATGAAGTCCGATTACGCCAAGCAGCTGTCGGAGAATGCTTTCGCGGCCGTGGACGCCTACGAGGAGGTCACTGTTTACTCCAAGATTTCCTGGATTGGCAAGGTCCTGGATGATCTGGGGGCGCCGGCCGTCGAGGCGGTCAAGAACGAAGAAGCCGAAAATGGCGTGTTTCTTTCCTTTGAGCAACTCTCCAAGATCGACGACGCCACGGTGATCTACTACCCGCAGTACACCGACGGTGCTTCCGACGCGCTTGACACCCTCGAAGGACAAGCTACCTGGACCTCGCTGTCAGCGCTCAAGGACAAGCACGCCTTCGGTCTGACCCATTTCTTCCCAGACAACTATGGCGCCGCCCTGCGTGTGGCCGAGCAGATCGAAGAATCACTCAAGAGCCTCTAGTCCCCAAGTCCAAAGGACCTATCCATGATTATCACGACCCATGATCCGGCTTCCGGCGAACTCATCGCACCGGACGAAGAAAATCCCAAGAACGCCACGTATACGCATCCGCTCGTGCCCCGGCTAGTGACCGTCGAATCGGTGGAGCCGCTGGGAGCACGCATGGTGCGCATCCGCGTAGTCGGCGAGGACCTGAAGTCGCTTCGCAGTGTCGCAGCCGAAGACCACGTCAAGGTATTCTTTGACCGCGATGAGCAAGGCCGTGCCGTGCTGCCCACGGTGGTGGGCGACCGGTGGATTGATGGACGCTCAATGACCAGCCGAGACTACACCATCCGGGATGCCGACCCGGCGGCTGGATGGATGGACCTGGATTTCGTACTGCATGAGCACGGAGTCGCCGGACGCTGGGCGGGCACCGCGCAACCCGGCGAGCAACTGGCCCTGCTCGGCCCGCGTGGCTCCTTCCGGGTGAAGGACGTCTTCGACTGGTATGTGCTGGCCGCGGACGAAACCGCCCTGCCGGCGTTGGCCCGATGGGTTTCAGGCCTGCGCGCCGAGGCGAAGGTTTTCGCCTTCATCGAGGTCAACGACGCGGCCGATGAGATCGTACTGGACAGCCGAGCACAATTGCAGGTCAGCTGGCTGCATCGCGGCTCGTCCCCGGCAGGAAGAACCGATTTGCTGGTGCAGGCCGTGAAAGCCCAGCAACTGCCCCAGGGGGAGGGCTTCATTTGGGTGGCCGGCGAGTCGATGTCCATTAAGCCGTTGCGTCGCTACCTGAAGAACGATCTGGGGCTGGACCGCGAGAACTGGGATGTCGACGGCTACTGGCGCCGGGGCCAGACAGACCACGACCACCATCACGACGAGGACTAGCATGAGCGCCGGTCTGCGCGACCTGGCGGTGGACCGGCCGGCCCGCAAAGGCTTGCCGGTCTTCGTCGCCTGCGCCGTGGCTTTGCTGCTTGCCGTCGCCGCTAGCCTGCTCTACGGTTCCCAGCCGGTACCGGCAGTCGATGTCCTGGCCTACCTGCGCGGTCAGCAGGGAAACCTCGTTGAAGCCAACGCCTCGGTTATGGCTCTGCGAGTGCCGCGCACCGTGCTCGGCCTGGTCTGCGGCATCTCACTGGGCGTGGCCGGAGCCTTGTGCCAGGCGCACACGCGTAACCCGCTGGCCGATCCGGGCCTGCTCGGCGTAAGCTCAGGAGCGGCCGCAGGGGTGGTTCTGGCCATCAGCGTGTTCCACCTTGTTTCGCCCGCGCAATACACCGTCTTCGGCCTGCTCGGGGGGCTAGTTGCCGGCTCGATGGTGCTCGGCCTGGCCGCGCGCATTCGGCTCGCCAACGCCGCCACCAGCCTGATTCTGGCCGGCAGCATCATCACCGGAGTGTTGAATGCCGTCTCCAGCGCCGTCGTGCTGTTGGATAAGGTCACCATGGACCGCTTCCGCTACTGGACCGTCGGTTCGTTGTCCGGACGCGACGCCTCCGTGCTCTGGGACGTGGGCCCGTGGCTGGCCCTTGGGCTGCTGCTCACCGTCCTGAATACTTCCTCGCTTGACGCGCTGGCGCTGGGCGACGATGTGGCTTCCAGCTTGGGGCGCAACGTCATCCGGGACCGGCTCGTAGGCCTGCTCGCCGTGGTAGTGCTTGCCTCAGCGGCGACCGCCTCGATGGGAGCCATTGCCTTTCTCGGTCTCGCGGCCCCGCACCTGGCCAAGCGGATTGCACCTGGCGGGCTACCTGGCGCGGTGTGGCTCTCCGGAGCCCTGGGCGGAGCTATCATGCTGCTGGCCGATACCGCAGGCCGGCTGGTGCTGCCCACCGGCGAGCTGAGCGTGGGCATCATGCTGGCTATTCTCGGCGCACCCCTGTTTATTCTGATCGCGCGCAGCCCGCGCATGAGGAGAGCCGTTGACAGTCTCTGAGTTCATCCGTCCGGCGGCTCCGGCGGTGCGCGCCACCGGTCTGCATTGGCGCTCCTTGCTGTGCTGGGGCGTGTTATCCGCCGCCGGGCTGCTGCTGCTGGTCAACGCACTGGGGCTGGGGTTAGACCTGCGCCTGTGGTGGCTCGTGATCAGTGGCCAAGCCGATTCGGGAACCATGTTCTTGGTGCGCGACCTGCGGGGTCCGCGTGCCCTAGCCGCGATCGTGGTGGGCGTTGGCTTCGGTATCTCCGGTGCGGTCACCCAGGCGGTACTGCGCAATGTGCTGGCCAGTCCCGATATTATTGGGGTGACCTCGGGCGCCAGCCTTGGTGCCGTCGCCTCCATCGTCGGCTCCAACGCCGTGCCCGCCATCCTCCTGCTGGGCCCATGGCGGCTGCCGCTGTCGGCGACACTGGGCGCCCTGCTGGCCGGGGCGGTCGTCCTGGCCGTTTCCTACCGCGGTGGCATCAGCTCCTTCCGGTTGGTGCTGGTGGGGCTGGGAGTGAACGCTGGACTGGGTGCCGGGGTCAGCTGGCTACTACTGCGTGCGGAGCTGCCGGACCTAAATAGCGCCATGGTCTGGCTTACCGGAAGCCTGTCGCTGGCCACCTGGGGCCTGCTCTCCCCGGTGGCGCTGGTGGTCCTCGTGGCAGGCGCCGCGCTAATCGGGCTGTGCGCTCGGTGGCTGGATGTTCTGGCACTGGGCGACGACGCGGCCGCGGCCCTGGGTTTGCCGGTGCGTGCCGCGAGCCTGCTGATGCTGGCCCTGTCGGTGCTACTTGCCGGCGCCACGGTGTCGGTCGCTGGTCCAGTGGGTTTCATCGCCTTCGTCGCCCCACAGCTGGCCCAGCGAATGTTCGGGACGACCCATCCCACGCCCGGAAGGGCGGCGCTGACCGGTGTGGTGCTGATGCTGCTGGCGGATTTGATCGGACAGAACCTGTTTCCGGTGCTGCTGCCGGTCGGTCTGGTCACCTCCATTGCCGGCGCGCCGTTCTTGGTGTGGATCCTGCTGGTGCTTTCGCGTAAGGGGGCGCGTTGACCCCTCATCAAAGCGCCACACGAAGCCCATGCCTCATTTACTTCTGCTCGCGAAAACTCTGGCGTTCCAACGAGCAAAGGGTTCTGCTGAAGTGATGAAATAAGGACTCTGAATGAACACTCGACATCAAATCATCAAATGCTTCGCCAAAGCCACGAAACGCGAAAAGGGAATTCTTCTGGACTATCTCCGCGCGCCCACCGGCTGATCCAGAGCCAACACCAGACACCGTCTGAGCGCAGAACACCAACGGATCACCGGCTAGATACCTACACCGTCCCGCGGCGCAGGGCCAGCGAGTATCAACTGGCGTCCTTCAGGATCCTGGAACGCATCTGGCCGCTCTGCGGGGATCCTTGCGGCAAATACCTCGCCGCAACAATCTCCGAGGACATCAAATGCCGTGAACGCTTCGATGAATTCGGAAAACTCTCCGTGCTACTCACCGACGAGGTGAAAGCGGAACTGCAGTGCATGTCAGCTGCCACGATGAATCGCCATCCGAAGCAGTTTCTCGATGCTAGATAGCCATTGTCTCTTTCCGCGACTAAGGCCGGCTCAATGCTCCGCTCGGAAATTAAAGTCCGCTGCTCAGGTACTCCAATGGAGCAAGAACCCGGATTCTTTGAAGTCGATACTGTCGCACTGCGAGCATAACCTCTAAGGCGAATATCTGTACTCCGTCACGCTCACCGACGTATTCGCTGGCTGGACGGTGATTATTGCGGTGAAGAACCGCGCCTACTGCAATGTGATGGCCGGCATCCAGAGCCTTGTAGCTGGTTTGCCGTGTCCGGTGACAGGGTTCGACTTCGATAACAGCGGCGGATTTATCAATGTGCCATTCATTGAATGAGCCGAAACGAACCACCTCGCGCTGACGCGGGCCAGACCGTATAAGCACAACGATAATGTGCATGTGGAGCAATGAAATAGTGGTTGGGTGCGCAAGCACGCTTTCAGGTTCCGGTATGAAACGCGGGAAGAAATGGCGTTACTCAATGAGCCTTGGGTGTTGGTTGACCAGCGGAAGAACCATTTGTTGCCCATGGTGAACGCCAGCGGGTATGGCACCGCGAGGTCAGGGCGCAGAAAGCGGACGCATAATGCTCCGCGTACCGCTTATCAACGGATTATCGAGCTGAAGGCTATGGATGAAAGGCATACGGCAGAGCTCGCAGCGCGCGAGTATTCTTTAAATCCGGCGCTCACCAGGCGGATCGCGGAGATTCAGGGGCAGCTAATTGCCCGCTCTAAGTTCCGTAGCAATGGAACTAGTAGTGAGTTTGGCGAGCAATTTAGTTGAGGCACGGGGTTAATTTTCGTAAGCATATTGACATGAGGCAAGGCGGGTCCCCATCATGAGCTGATTGGCGGCAAGGCCCCGTTGCGATGGAACCAATTGTGATGAATTCACTAGTCAGCGGAAAACTAGCGGCTTGCCTCAAGGTCAGGCGGCCTTATATTTCCAATCGCTCAGGCCATCTACACGGGCCAGCAGCGTAATATGGTCGACTGCTCATGCTGCTACTGGCATCTTCCAAGGCTTCAAATGCTTGATAGCTCGTAATCCTCAATCGGGCGCTTCATAAATGTTTGGCAGCGCTTCTGCACTCTTAGAGGTGCGAGCAGAGATAGACGCATTCTCTTGCGCCCCATAAAGGGGAACGCTGATCGAGTCGATCAGCGTTTGGATGTCCTGCACCTTTCCCTTCCAGTACCTTTCGACCTTTGGACGTGCAGCACTGGTTTCTGTTCCTGGGCCGTTGATCAACTCCACGTAATGGTCTCGACGACTGCACAAAGCGTTTTGCAGTTCCGTGGCCTGTTCGTCAGACAGGTGAATACTGAGTAGTGATCCGTTCACTTTTTCACGCTCCTAAGCTCTCGGGCCGGTGCTCAGCCCTAAAGCTGGGCACCGGCCCGTTCGACCCACTGCCGCTACCGAGTATGGTGGCCCTATGGGTGGGGATCTGTTCTTTTCTGGGAATCTGAAGGTCAGCACCTGAGTGCGATAGCCGAACTGCCGGTGGTACCAGCTAGGTATCATGTTCCTGCTACTCGACCGGTCTGAAGCCGAACCTAGTCCGCAACGCTTCGCCGTACTATGAACTGGTCGAGCCGATCACTGAGCTGTGCTAAGAAGTCCCTATCGTCCTCAGCGAGCAGTTCTTCCAGGTAAACGAGCAACGTTTCCATGGCACTGTTCCATCAGCTCTACCTGGTAATGGACTTCGTGGACTTTCCGCGCAGAATCTTGATCTTCCGCGGCTTGGCTGACTCGGCCAGACCAATGTCCAAACTCAGTACCCCGTCGGCGTAGTTCGCGCTGATGTTCTCCGTGTCCAGGTGCTCTCCAAGGATGAATTCCCGGCTGAAATGACCCCACACTCGTTCATTGCCCAAGACGTTGCGACGTCCTTCAGGCTTAGGACGTTGAGCTCTGATGGTCATGACGTTGCGTTCAATGGCCACGTCGATGGATTCCGGGTCAATTCCTGGGAGATCGATTTCCGCGTGGAATCCTTGTTCGTCGCGCCACGCATCCATGGGCATGGCATTGACGCGTTCGGGGCTGAGCTGGGTGTTGAAAGTCCGCTGGACCAGTCGGTCGAAATCGCGCAGGACATCATTTTGCATCATCATTGTTCTTCCTTTCCTCGGCAATGTTGCTGATGGTGCACTTGGAGCCAGATCCAAAATCTATCTCCAATGATGTAGATTTTATATCACATGAATATCAGATGGCGCAAGAAGAAAGATCAATTTTTTGGAAATTTCTAAAGCTCATGCCCTACCAGGTGAAGATAACTATTCGATCTCCTATGCGGCGGGTACGGTCGGGTTGAGTGTGCAGTCGTTGAGGCTCTATGAGTCACGGGGGTTGGTGGTTCCTCGGCGCACCAACGGAGGTACTCGAAAGTACTCGCGGGTGGATTTGGCGCGTATTGGAAGGATAGTTGAGCTGCTTGGTGAGGGGTTGAATTTGGCTGGAATAGAGAGAGTGCTGATCTTGGAAGAGGAGAACCGCCTTTTGCGCGCAAGGCTCTCGAAACGGTAGGGGCGTACCTGTCAGACGGGTTTGTCCCAGCGCAGGTATTCACGGCAATATTGCCTGTGCGCAAGTTGTATTTCGTGCTGACGCAATTGCGCACAGTTTATTCACGCTGCGTGCATACTATAGTCGCCTGGCGGCTCGTTCGCGCTTCGCGTGATCCACGCTTGGCGTGTTTTACCTTGCAGGAGAGCGTGGTTTGCGCCAGTATCGGGTCCAACAGCGAGCTCTCTACAGTCCCCGGGCTACCGCTACGCCAACCGCAATCCACGAGCGTTATGTGGCAGGACGCAGTGCGTCATAGCGAAGCGCGCCGCCCGCGAAGGCTGGACAAAACGGAATGCTTGCCACATCACGTGCGCACACCACAAGCTCTTCAATCAGGGCTAACTCGTACCCCTTCAGAAGAGCCGCACGTTCAAACGCAGGATGCTGCACTTCTGGACTGATGACTTGTTTATCCATTGAAACCCGGAGGGCTTAGCCCCTGATCTTGACCGAGCCACCAAACATATCTTTCACGGGCCAACCGTGCACCAAGGAAAAACCCGCCTAGCCGATGTCTCCATCTCTAAATATGAGTAGAGGGTACCCCCAGTGAATGGGGCACCCTCTGGATATAGCTTTTGAGAATCTAAGGCTGAGTTGCTCGAATCGCGTCAGTAATGGACGCACCAGGATGCTGACGGCGATATTCCTTCAGTTCCCGAGGATCAACCTTCTTCGTGATCTCCACGGAGGCATCATACTTCTCTCCGAAAAAGGCCCAGAGCATCACGCCACACGCCGCGAAAATCAAAGCAACAAAGATGTTGCTGAAGGCAAAATACGCCACCGCAGCAAGTGCAACGCACAGCAGGGTCAGAACAGGCCTAATATAATTCTTCATGGAACTCACTCTGAGTACACGCAGTTTTAATGGCAGCAATACCCAACAGCTCAGCTCCTAGAGCGGCTGCAGCTCCACCTAAAGCTTGAAGTTTCTCATAGGAGAAGCTAGCTCCCCTCTCGGTCAGGCTGTATGTGAGTCATCCAAGACCCACCACTGACAGAAGGAAACACCATGAGCACCATCGGCGTCACTCGCGAAGAAATCAGGGAATACGTCCACCAGTACAACCTCCAGCCCCACGGCACTCGCACCGTCTGGCTCACACAACAGCCCTTCTCCAAAGCCACGTTCTACCGATGGAACCGCCTTGTGTTCGAAGGCGACCTCGACCGCAACCTAGTTCCACGAGATCATGGAAGGATGAACACCACCCCGAGCCAACGTTCAGCCCTAGAATCAGCACGAGCCAAAGAACAAGCAGAACAGCAAGCTGAACTCGCTGCACTGCGTGAACGTGTCCGCCAGCTCGAAGGAACCAATGAGGCCCTGGGAAAAGCTATCGGGCTCTTGCACACGCTGAACGAGCAAGGGCCCGCCGCATCGAAGACGAACGAACAGAAGAATTCCTCGCCGCGGAAAACGAACTCGTCCGAACCTTAAAGAACCTGACGGGTTCGCAACGCCAGGCCTTGAAAATTTCCGGGATCTCCCGTTCAACCTGGCACTACCGAATCAGCCCACGACCGAAAACACCGAATCCTGTTCATCAAGCCGACCGCGCTTATTCAACTAGGATCAGCCCGGCTGATCGTGAACGCATCAAAGAGCGAATCCTTGCCGGCTGGGCTCGAGACAACTCTGTGGACCATTCCTTCGCCACGGCCTGGGATGAAGGCCTCATGCTCGGTTCCCGACGCGCGTGGTGGCGTATTGCCGCGCAGCTAGAAGAGCAGATGTTGCGGCCACAGGTACCAACCCGGAAACAAAACCGCAGGACGAGAGGGGAAAAACCTGTTTTGAAGGCCACCGGACCGGGACAGATCTGGAGCTGGGACATTACTGATCTGTATTCGCCATATAAGAACTGCGTGTTCAAGGCCTATTCGATCATGGATATTTTCTCCCGGCAGATCGTAGGTTACCGGGTGGAGGAGCGCGAAGCGGACCATATGGCCGTGGAGATGTTCGAGCAGGCCTTCAAGGACTATGATGTGCCGCAAGTGGTACACGCTGACTCGGGGCCTGCAATGAAGTCCAACGCGCTGAAAAACGCGTTAGAGGCCCGACATGTGCGGCTGAGCCATAACAGGCCCAATGTGTCTAATGACAATCCGTTCAGCGAATCGGGATTCCGTACGATGAAGTATCGCCCGGGATATCCAAAAGTCTTCGTCTCGGTTGAGGACGCTCGGGCTTACCTGAATGGGTATGTCCCTTGGTACAACTGTGAGACTTGTTCTAGCTGGTCTGGGACTGGCTGGCAGGATGGGTACCAGCCACTCCGTCTGATAGATGTGACTCATGGTACAACTGACCCGAAGGTGTCATCTTATGGACTTGTCCGTTTATCGAGTGTGGAGCGGCCGGTACCTGTCCGGCCCACCTCGGTAGCCTGATTAGAAGATTGTCCGCCCTTGCGGGGGCGTGACTCGTCACAGTTCTGTTCCGTAGTGATCCTACCCGGACTGGTACCGGCCGTTCACGGCTACCAACCAAGTCCAGCTCAGGAAAGTACAGTAACCGCATTGTCTATCGTCGCTTATAGCCACCCATTTGTCGTGGGTGTCGACACTCACGTACGCAACCACGTCTATGCCATTGTGAACGCCTCAAATGGAGCATTACTCGAAACCCGACAATTTCCCACCACAGGGTCAGGCATCAACAGGGCCATCAAATGGGTGGCTCGCCGCACCGAAGGCAATGCTGATAGGGGTGGCTTGTGAAAAAGTGGAATATCCGACGCTAAGGTCTTCTCGAGCGCCGTAGCGGCCTGTATTTGCCGGGTTTGATCTTGTTGGTGCGTGGCCAGGTGTAATCGCCGGTGAGGTTGATATGTTCCCACCCCAGGGGCGAGAGGAACCGCAGCAGCTCAGGGTCCGTGGCGTTACCCTCCTGATCCAAGGTGGTGATCGTTCGGTCGAGATAGACCGTGTTCCAGAGAACGATGGCCGCGGTGAGAAGATTCAGCCCCGAGGCCCGGTAGCGCTGCTGCTCAAAGGATCGATCGCGGATCTCTCCCAGACGGTTGAAGAACACCGCCCGGGCCAGGGTGTTCCTGGCCTCTCCCTTGTTCAACCCGGCCGTCACCTTGCGGCGCAGGTCGGGATCTTGGAGCCAGTCCAGCAGGAAGAGCGTTCGTTCCAATTTGCCCAGTTCCCGTAGCGCGGTGGCGAGCCCATTTTGGCGTGGATAGGCGCCGAGTTTGCGCATCATCAAGGATGCGGTCACGGTGCCGGTCTTGATGGATGTGGCCAGCCGGAGGATTTCATCCCAGTGCGCGGTGATGGTTTGCGTGTTGATGGTGCCGCCAATCAGCGGTGACAACGTCGACAACGTAGGATCGTTGGTGGGCGTGTAGAGACGGGTGTCGCCGATGTTTCGGATCCGGGGTGCGAACCGGTATCCAAGCAAGTGCATGAGGGCGAAAAGGTGGTCGGTGAACCCTGCGGTGTCGGTGTAGTGCTCCTGGATCGCCAGATCGGACTCGTGATACAGCAACCCATCCAAGACGTAGGTTGCGTCGCGGTCCCCGACATTGATGAGTTTGCTGTGGAAGGGCGAATATTTATCCGAGACGTGCGTGTAGATCATCCGCCCGGGCTCGGCCCCATATTTCGGGTTCACGTGCCCGGTGGATTCGGCATGGCTGCCGGCGCGGAAGCGTTGCCCGTCCGAGGACGAAGTGGTGCCATCGCCCCAGTGCGTACCGAAGGGGTGTGCGTGCTGGGCATTGACCAGCTCGGCCAGGGCAGCGCTGTAGGTTTCATCCCGGATATGGGAAGCCTGCTGGCGGTCCAATTGGGCGTAGGTGACGCCGGTGCATGACTCGGACATCTTGGTCAATCCCAGGTTGATTCCGTCGGCCAAGATTGCGGTGAGCAGCAGCTGCTTGTCCTTGGAGGGTTGGCCGGACTTGAGATTGGTGAAGTGGCGCGTGAACCCGGTCCAGCCGTCGACTTCCATCAACAGGTCGGTGATCCGGATTCGCGGGAACATGGCGCTGGCCTGATCGATCAAGGGCTGCGCGTGTTGTGGCACGATTGTCTCGAGCGGGGTGATCTTCACGCCGCTGGCGGTGATCAGCACCCCGGGCAGTTCATCCCGGGAGGCCAGGGTGTTGACTTGGTGTAGCCGTTCACTAAGCAGGGCGAGGCGATCCTGTAGGTAGTGTTCGCCACCGGTGGCCGTGGCCAGGGGCAGTTCCCCGGCACTCTTCATCAGCGTGTAGTCGGAGCCAGCCAGCAGGTAGTCATCGAAGTCGCGGAACTGCCGGGAACCGGTGACCCACATGTCTCCGGACCGCAGCGCATTCTTGAGCTCCGCAAGGGCGCAAAACTCGTAGAATCCACGGTCGGTGCCGTTCTCGGCGAAAACCAGAGGCTTCCACCGAGCCCGGATGAATGACGTGGGTGCATCTTCGGGGACCTTTCGGGCACCGGAGGTGTTCATGGTGCGGATGACTTTGATGGCAGCCAACAGGTCTTGCGCTGCGGGGGCTGCTTGGAGGTCAAGGACGGCAAGAAATGCCGGGGTGTAGCGGCGCAGAGTGGTGAAGTGGGCGCTGACGAGGGCGAGGTGGTCTTCGAGTGCGGGCCGGGTCAGTTCCTTGGCTTGGGCAATGCTATCGATCAAGGGTTCCCAGCCGATGGCTGTGTCGATCGCAGCGAAGGGGTCCTCGCCGTTATCCTTGGCTGCGATCAGGGTATCGCCGAGCTTGGAGTGCAGGCGCATCATGGCTGCGACGGTGGCACGGGAGGCCAGAGTGTTCTGGTTTTGTTTGTTCCGGGCGGTGCGAATGATCCGGCCAATAATTCGGTCGTGCAGATCGATGATTTCGTCGGTGACCGTTGCCATGCTTTCCACAGACATCGCGAACAGGGTCGCGTACCGGCGCCCAGGTTCGAACTTGGCCAGATCCGCCGCCGTCATCGAGGCACCCTCCCGGGCCAGCTTCAACAACCTGTTCCGATGCACCAGTTTGCCGGCGTCCCAGGGAAGGCAAAGCGCACGCCAGGCCGTGAGCCGGTCGATATGCTCATTCATCGCCCGTGCGTTGGGCCGCAGTGGTGCCTGGCGCAGCCAGCCGATTTCGGTCAGGGAACTATCGGTGCGGCGACGCAACAAACCATCCAGACGGCGCCGATGCTCGACGGAGAGGTGGCCGCCCAAGATGGCGTGGATTCGCCGATTCGCTTTGGTCAGGGCCTGCGCGCAGGCCCTTTCAAGGATCCCGACCCCGGGAGAGGCGATCTTCCTTGAGCGCAGGAAGTCCCGCGCGCCTTCGACCAAGACAATGCCCTTGTCTGTTTGCGCGGCAACCTCGCCCACGTGTTCCACGAGCTGGCGAAAATCCGCGATTCCGAACGCGGACATGCCCAGATACGCACGGATCTCTCTACCGTGTTCCTGCCGCGTTTCCCCACGTGTCCCATATTCGTCCCAGGCCTCGGCCGGGATAGCCAGGCGGGCCGCAAGCCAGTCGATCATTTCAGTGGGTACTTCGGTTTCGTCGGTCAGTGCGATACCCGGGTGCCGAAGCAGACAGAGCTGGATGGCAAAGCCCAACCGGTTGGCATCTGCGCGGCGTTGGCGAATCAACGACGTGTCCGCTTCGCTGAGTGTGTAGTGGGCAGCCAGGTCCTCGGTGCCGGTGGGGATTTCAAGGACTTGGCCGCGTTCGGCAGTCGTGAGCAGGGAACGCAGGGCCATGTCAGAAATCCTTGTTAGCTGGAAGGCCGCAATCTACGGACTTGTCCTGGTGCTGCTGCGGAGCACCATGCCCGCGAATCATGGTTTGGCCAGATGCCGGTAGATGGTGGGACGGCTGACGCCGAATTCCTGGGCGATGTGCTCGACGGTATGGGCACGTTTCCCGTCGGCATCCTTTTCCTCATACATTTCCCTTGCCAGCTTGACCTGGCGGGGACCGAGCTTTGGTTTCTGCCCACCGGTCCGTCCGCGTGCCCGGGCGGCGGCCAGCCCGTCGCGGGTTCGTTCGGACATCAGCGCGTGTTCGAACTCGGCGATCGAGCCGATGATCTGGAAAAACATCCGTCCGGCGGGTGAGGAGGTGTCGATTCCCTGATCCAGGACCACCAGGTCGACGCCGCGCTCCTGCAGCGTCTTGGACAGGTCTATGAGGTTTTCCAGCGACCGCCCGAGCCGGTCCAGCTTCGTGACAACGAGCTGATCGCCGGACCTGTTGGCCGAGAGTAGCGCTTTGTCGAGTTCGGGTCTGCGGGCGAGTTTCCCCGAGGCGGTGTCGAGGAACACCTGCTCGCAGCCGGCCGCGCGCAGGGCGTCGTGTTGGGCTTCGGGGTGCTGGTCGCGGGTTGAGACTCGTCCGTATCCGATTCGCATGCCCAAAATGTATCACCAACCCGGTTGAGCGTTACATTGGCGCGTACACGGCAAGCGTTACAAAATCGGCCCCGAGATTCCGCGGGCCACGAACTCGGAGGAGGAGTGTCTCGCTAACGATCGTTTCCAGACGCGTGGAAAATTAGTGCTGGATCGTCTGCCAATTCTTGAGCCATTCCCAGAGATTGAAAGTGGCAGTCGCACTCCCCTTGGGTTCAGGGATGGCAGCCCACTACCACTAATGATAATGAGTATCATTAGTGGTAGTCTGTGAAGCGTGAACACTTCTCCTCGAACTGCGCTGGACTCGCCGCGCCCCGCAGCTCCTTCCCCGCAACTCCCGTCGCACAGGCCCGCCGTCTGGCGGCGGCACGGCACCACGGCAATGCTGTCCGTCGGCATCGTGCTGGTTATCCTGTTCTCCGCGAGCACCGGGCCGCTGGCCACTAGCCTGCTGGAATCGGCGAAGATCATCGCCGGGCACCTGGTTCCGGGCATGGCATGGATGAGAGACGGCTCCATCACCGTCTCTCAGGACCAAGCCGTCTGGAACTTCCGCCTGCCGCGCACGCTGCTGGCAGGCGTTGCCGGGGCCTCCCTGGCCCTGGCAGGTGCGTTGTTACAGACCAACGTCCGCAACCCGCTGGCCGAGCCCTACATCCTGGGCGTCTCAGCAGGCGCCGGGGTCGGCGCGGTGCTGGCCATCGTGGCGGGATCCACCGCCGTGGCCGGGCTCAGCCTGAACGCCGCGGCCTTCCTGGGTGCCGCCGGCGCCACGGTGCTGGTGTACCTGCTGGCGAAGCAGGGCGGGGTGATCGCACCCTCCCGGTTGATCCTGGCCGGCGTGGCTCTCGGCTCACTGCTGGCTGCAATCACCAACTTCCTGACCATCACCACCGAGGCGCAGAACGTCTACAGCGTGCTGTTCTTCCTGCTCGGCAGCGTTTCCGCTGCCAGCTACGCCCAGCTGGTGTTGCCCGGAATCGCACTGGCATTGGTAGCGACCTACGCGATGACCCGCTCCCGGGCACTGAACGCCATGCTGGCCGGGGACGAGACGGCGATCGCGCTGGGCGTGAACATTACCTCCATGCGCCGGACGCTGCTGCTGTCCACAGCCCTGCTGACCGCCACCACTGTGGCGGTGTGCGGCGGGATCGGCTTCGTGGGGCTGGTGGTCCCGCATGCGGTGCGCATGATCGTAGGCTCGGACCACCGCCGGATGCTGCCGCTGGTGATCCTCGGCGGCGCATTCTTCCTGATGCTCACCGACCTGCTGGCCCGCACCGTGGCCCAACCTGCTGAGATCCCGCTGGGCATCCTCACAGCTGCAGTCGGAGCCCCTTTCTTCCTCTGGCTCATGCGCACCTCCGGCGCCGGCGCGGCGGGGGTGAACCAGTGAACGTCTCCTTTGAAAACGTCAGCGTCGAGATCGGCGGCCGGAGGATCGTGGACAACGTGTCTCTGGCGGTTCCATCCGGCACGGTGCTGGGCATCCTTGGCCCCAACGGCTGCGGCAAGTCGACGCTGCTGCGCACCCTGTACCGCGCCCAAAAGCCCTCCTCGGGTGTCGTACGCGTGGGCGGGGACGATGTCAGGAACCTGGACGGACGCGAGGTGGCTCGGCGGATCGCCGTCATGGCTCAGGAGTCCACCCAGGAATTCCCGATCACGGTCCGGGAGATGGCGATGCTGGGCCGGGTGCCGCACCAGCGCGGCTTCGGCGCCGACTCGGCCGCGGACGTCGAGCTCGTCGACACAGCCCTTCGCGAGGTAGGTGCCGCACACCTGGCCACCCGCTACTTCACCGGGCTCTCGGGAGGGGAAAAGCAGCGTGTGCTGCTGGCCCGGACCCTGGTGCAGCAGACCCCGCTGCTGGTGCTTGACGAACCCACCAACCACCTAGACATCGCCTTCCAGCTCGAACTCATGTCCTTGGCCACTTCCCGCGGACTCACGGTGCTCACCGCCCTGCATGACATGAACCTGGTTACCGAATTCTGCGACCACGTGGCCCTGCTGCGGGGAGGGGAATTGCAGGCCATTGGCCGCCCGGACGAGGTGCTGGATGAAAACGCCATCCGCACCGGATTCGGCGTGGACTCGGCCCGGATCGAGCACCCGATCACCGGCAGGCCGCTGATCGCCGTCGCCCGACTCACCCCGGGGGCACTAGAACAAGCCATCCACCACACCGAACCACTCAAGGAACACGCATGAACAACAAATCCCTGTTTCTCATTTCCGGCCTGATACTGGGCGGCACGCTGCTGGCCGGCTGCGGCCAGTCCGTCTCCGCCTCCGCTCCGGCACCAGCCGCGGACTCCGCGAAGACCATTGAAAACTGCGGCCGTACGCTGGACTTTGCCGGAGTGCCGCAGCGCGCGGTGGCGATGACCCCTGGCCAGTCCGAGATGCTGGTGCGCCTGGGGCAGGCGGAGAAGGTCGTGGCCGAGGCCCAGACCAAAGGCGGGGCACTGATGCCGGAACTCGCGAACCTCGGCATCGCCACGCAGCTGACCGAACAGGGGCCGCCCTCGAGGGAGGTGCTGCTGGGCGTTGCCCCGGACCTGGTCTATGCGCCCACCAGCTACGAGTTCACCGCCGAGCAGGGTTTCGCAAGCATCGACCAGCTCGAGGCGGCAGGCGCGCAGTCCTACATTGCCACGGCCGGCTGCGCGGAGCGCCGCGGCACCGCCGAGGTGGCAGACCTGCTCACCGACATCGAAAACCTGGGCAAGGTCTTCGAAGCACCGGATCAGGCAGCGGCCCTGGCTGCCGAGGCAAGGGACGTGCTGGATGACGTCGCGCAGCGGGTCGCCACAGTCGAGAAGCCGTCCGTGGCCGAGCTCTTCGTTGAGGGCAACACCGTTTCGGCCATCGGTGCGGGCATCGAGTACAACATGATTGAGATCGCCGGGGGCGAGAACGTATTCAGCCCCGATGACAAGGCATTCGCCCAGTTCTTCTCCTCGGT
This sequence comes from Glutamicibacter sp. AOP12-B1-11, assembly GCF_052379245.1. Classification (NCBI taxonomy): domain Bacteria; kingdom Bacillati; phylum Actinomycetota; class Actinomycetes; order Micrococcales; family Micrococcaceae; genus Glutamicibacter; species Glutamicibacter sp. AOP12-B1-11. The sequence continues at coordinate 57,111 of NZ_JBQSYL010000021.1, forward strand.
CATTTCCCCCGAGACACTGGTGGCCAAGAATCCGGAGGTCATCGTGTTCACCACTCTTGATCAGGCCCACGAGAAGGCAACCCGCGATTTCCTGCACACTAGGTTCCCGCAGCTGGACGCCGTAAAGAACGACCGCCTGGTGGCCATCGACTCCAGCGACGTCATGCCGGGCTCCTGGGGCAACATCCATGCGGTGCAGCAGATCGCCCAGGGACTGCACCCCGAGGCGTTCTAGATTCCGCAGCACCACCCAAAATGCCTTCGGGGCCAACCAAGTGGCTGGCCCCGAAGGCATTCGCGTCTCCCAATGCTCCGATGCTCCCGATGCCGGTGCTAGGTGGGCTGGGCCTGGGGCGCGCGGTGCAGGTCCGCCAGCTCGACACGGCGGTCGCAACGGGCCAGCGTCGATTCCCGGTGCGAAATCGTCACGACGGTCATGTCCCCGGCCAGCTGCTCCACAGCATCAAGCAAAAGTGCTTCGGTGGCGGCGTCCAGGGATGCGGTGGTCTCATCCAACACCAGCACGCTGGGGTCCAATAGCAACGCCCTGGCCAGCGCCATGCGGGCACGCTCTCCTCCCGAAACACCGGCCCCGGCCTCGCCGATGACCGTGTGGACGCCCTCTGGCCAGCGCCCGGCCTCCAGCCGGAGCCCGGCACGTCCCAGGGCATCCAGGGCCAATCCCTCGGTGGCCCCGGGGACTGCCAGCTGCATGTTTTCCAACAAGGTCCCGTGGAAGATCGTGGCGTCCTGCTCCACCAGGGTTACCAGCGAGCGGAAGTCGTGGAGGTCAATGGAAGCCACGTCCACGGCCGCACCGATGCGCGGAACCAGCCCGATGCTGCCGGCATCCGGGGACCACAAGCGCACCAGAAGACGCGCCAGGGTGGTCTTTCCGGATCCCGAGCGGCCCGAGATGCCCAAGTGCTCCCCGGGGGCCACCGAAAGCCAGGTGGGTTCCAGCACCGGGGTGCCGTCGCCGTAGGAGAAACACGCGCCGCGCACCTCGATGCCCAGCGGTCCCGACGGGGCGAAGGCAAGCGTCGGGGCTGCGTTCGGGCCCTCGGCAGGCATGGCGATTCCCTCCAGCACCCGCGCCGCGCTGGCACGGTGGGGCTGTAATTGGGTGAGCACCGCAACGGCCTCCATCAGCGGGGAGAGCAGCGTGAGCGTTCCAGCGACCAGGGCCGGGATCCACAACCTATCCAGTCCGGGCTGGTTCCAGGCCGCGAGGAAGACGGCGACCACGATGCCCAGCGAGCAGAGTTCGCGCACGCTGGCGGCGGCGGCTTCACGTGACTTGAGCCGCCGTTCGGCCCGGGCCACGGTCCGCGTTGCCGCCGCGAGCTGCCACTGGACCTGTGCCTGTAGCCCGAACCCGAGGATTTCCCGGGAACCGGCGAGCAGGTCAACTGCCAAGGCAGACTGATCGGATTTGGCCCGCTGCACTTCCTCGCCCAGCCGGACGTTGGCGCGCTGCCAGGGAAGGGTGAGCAGCACCAAGGCTGCAAGTCCCACCACCAGCCCGGCGGCCAGCGCCACGTCGATCCGCAGCAGCACCGCGGTTCCACCCAGCAACAGCACCACGGCCGAGGCCAACTGGGTCAGTGTGTGTGCGTAGAAGAACTCGAGCTTTTCCGTGTCCCCCATGGCGGTGGCTGCGAGCCGCCCGGTGTGCTGTCCGGCTTTGCGCGAAGGCACCCCGCGGGAAAACCCGTCAAAGAGCGCCATGCGCAACGCCGCGAGCACCCGGTATGCAATCGAGTGCGACAAATCCATCTCATGCCAGGTGAGCACCGCGCGCAGCAGCACCGCCACTGCGGCGGCGATCCACCATCGTGTGGACGCCAGCTGCCCCTCGACAAGGGCCAGTGTGACCGCATAGGACCCGGCCACCGCCAGGAAGACCAGGGCCAGGTTGTTCGCCAGGCCCACCACCCCTGTCCAGGCCAAGGCCAGGCGATGGGCGGACAGGTGCGGAAGGAGACCCCACAGGGGATCGTCCCGACGCCACGTCGTGTCGGTGTTCTGCGGGTTCATGGTCCCTCCGGGGATATGGTCGTGACGGTTTCGCTCAGGGTGCCCTCGCGCAGATGCAGTACGGTATCGGCGGCATCCAGGGCCTCGGTGCGGTGGGCGATCATCACCACGATGCGGTGTCGGGCCTCGGCGCGCAGTGAATCCATGAGCTTGCCGGCCAGCCCCGGGTTCAGCGCCGAGGTGGGTTCATCGAGCAGCAGTACCGGGCGGTCGGCCAGGATGGCGCGGGCGACGGCGAGGCGCTGGAGCTGGCCGCCGGAGAGCGAGTGTCCGGCCTCGGCCAAGACGGTGTCCAACCCAAGAGGCCAGGACTCGAGCTCGGTGCCCAGCCCTGCCGAGGCCAGTGCGTTGCGCATCGTCTCGTCGTACACCCCGGGCCGCACCGCGGCAAGGTTTGCCCGGATGGTGCCGGGGAACAGGTAGCTGTGCTGGGAAACCACGCTCACGTCATCCGGTTGCAGGGGCCGCCCGTCCAGCAGGCATTGGCCCTCGGCGGGCAGAAACCCGAGCATGATGTCGAAGAGCGTGCTTTTCCCTGCGCCCGAGGGACCGGCCAGGGCAGTGATCCCGCCGCGGCGAATGCTGGCGGTGGCCCCGTGCATCACCCAGGGAGATTCGGGTCCGTAGCGGAAGGACACGTTCTCTAGCGTCAGGGTGTGGCCGTGGCGCCGCCGATCACCGGCCGCGGCGCCGTTCGCCGCTGCGGCATCGGCCCGGGGCTCGGAGGGTGTTGCACCCTCGGCGCCGATCGCCGCATCGATGCTACCCAGGGCGGAGATGCCCAGGTATCCGGAGTGCCACTGGCGGGCCAGGTCGCGGACGGGCCTAAAGACCTCCGAGGCGAGCATGAGCGTGAAAAAGGTGAGGGCCGGGGAGGTGCCGAGCCCCGCGGGCAGCACCCCGAGGACATCCAGGGCGGTCAGTGCCGCGGCGGCCAGCAAGCCGGCCTGGATCCCGAGGTCGGCCAGTGCGGTGTCGGCCAGCGACACCCGCATGGTGGCTACGGTGGCGCGGTGCAGCGCCTCGGAACGTTCGTCCAGCCGGGCCCGGAAGCGCGGGAGTGCATCGAGGATCTTCAGCGTGCGCATGCCCTGCAGCGCCTCAAGGAAGTCGGCACTCAACGCCTCGTAGGAATCCCAGTGCATGGCGCCGCGCCGGGCCAGGAGCCGGCCCCACAGCCGCGGGGCACCCACTGCAACCACGACGGCGGCCAGCAGCGCCGCAGCGAGCATCGGGTTAAGTATTGCCACTGCGGCCAGCAGGATCGGGCACAGGATCTGCAGCTGCAGTGCATGCGGGATGTAGGCGGTGACGTATGGTTCCACGCCGTCGGCCCCCTCGCTCAGGGCCAGGCGGCGCGCCCCGCTGCGCTCGGTGTTGTCACGCAAGCGCTCCGGACGCAGTAGCGCCGCGGCCAGGGTGGCGCGCAATTCCAGGCGCACCGCGGTGCCCAGTCCGCTAGCCAGCCGGGTCTGGACTTGCTGCAGTGCAGCCCGCAGCAGCCCGCAGCCGAACACGGCCAGCAGGTCCCGAACCACCTGCGCCGCTGAGTGCCCCTGGCCGGGCAGCAGCCCGGCCAGCGCGCCGGCCAGGAACCATGCCTGCACCCAATAGCTGGCGGAGCCCAGGCACACGATGGCGGTGAGCGCGTTCAGTCTCCGGTTGTGGCCGCGGGTCAGGGCCTTCAGGCGCTTATTGACCAACATGGGTGTTTCCTTCCGATCTCTGTGCCCGGAAACCGAGCGCGTGCAGCGTGATGAACCCGTCCCGGGTCCCAGTCCAGCCGGCTACTGGCCGGAAAGTGTGTTCCCGGCCGGTAGCCAGGGAAGAATAGAGCAGGTGCGCGGCGGCACCGGCGGCCCACCACATGGCCGCTTCGTCGGGTGCCGCGCGGGTGCGAAGGAGCAGTATCCCGTCCAACGAGTGGACCCATTCCTGTCCCGCGCATTCAAGGTGCAACCCCCTTTTGGCAATGTCTTCCTGGCCAAGGACCACGACGTCGCACCCGGCAGGTGCCGGCAGCGGGAAGGCTCCCAACAGCCGTCGCCACACGCCCCAAGGTACCCGGCGCACCGGGTGCGCGAGATTGGAAATCGGCGAGTGAATCGGCAAGCTACGCCGACGCAACAGCTCAACCGTCCCGAGCACCGCCCCTGGCGTCAGGTCGTATGCGTGCTCGGGGTGGCGGAGCCCCGGTCCGGCTGCCCAGTGCTCCACCGAAGCAACGGTGCGTGGTTGCCGCTGCGGGCATGGCTGCGGCCGACCGGCAGGCCCCGCGGCAGCCATGCCCCACTGGGCCAGGCTCGGCAGTTCATCCCCGGCGCCAACAGCCAGGGCAGTCAAGGCCAGCTCCGGTGCGGTGTCCGGCCAGCGCCCTTGCCACGCGGCGTAGTCCGGCAGCCTGGCGACGGCAGCCAGGGTTGCTGGGTCGGCAGTGAGCCACCGGCTCTTCAGCCCGCGGGAGGCCGCATGGCGGGACACACCCAGAAGCGCATAGGCGGTGTCAGCCAGCAGCAGCGGTAAGGCACGGTGGTGGTATCTGGCCGCGGTGCGCTGCGGCAGCACGCTGAAAACGAGGATGGCGCCGGCCATGGCGGGCGCGGCAGCGGTGCGGCGGTGCGTGGTGGAATCCTCCGCGTTGTAGGCGTGGATTCCCGGCGGCACGTCGCAGCCGGTGCCGCAGAGCAGATGCACCTGTACCGGATAACACGCCCCGGCCGAAGGGATCGCTCGTTGCGGGATGGTCCCCGGTGCCCCGGTGGCGGGATTCGTGTGCACACCGCGGGCTCTCCAGAGCGTGTCGAGAACCTCGGCGATCGGCACCGAGGCGTCGGCAACCGCGTGGTTTGCGCCAGCGGGGGTACCCCAGGTGTTCTGGCGGGGTCCTGGGTGCGTCATGGATCCCGGCATGTGCTCGGACCAGGCGGCGGTGAATTCCCGGCCGTGGTGCGGATTGCTATCGGGTGTCATGGTTCCTACATGTGTGGTGGCGGGGCGAGGGTGAAATCCCCCGGGGCTACCGGCGGCACGTCCCGCCAGCCGCGGGACACGGCGGCTCCGGCGACACGGGGACTCCCCAGGTAGGCGAAGGCAGCAGGGGCGTTGGGCACCAGCCCGCCGACAACGACCCTCACCACGCTCAAGCCAGTCAGAGCAACGTCCTCGGTGGTCAGCTCTCGGGTATAGACCTGGTGCCCGGCGCGGGCCAAGCGCCGGTGGACCTCTTCCATGGGCACGCCGGCCACTGTCTCGATGTCCACCAGCCCGCCGGCCGGTGCAATGAAGCGCTCGGCCAGGTCGTGCATCTTCGGATCGAGCCAGACCTGCACGTGGGCCCCGAGGTCCCGGACGGCCTCGAACTGCTCGCCGGCGTCTTGCAGGTAGCGACGGTCCGCCCGGTGTTCCAGATAGAGGCCGCGGGCCATGAGCCCGGCCTCGACCGCCTGGAAAACCCAGCCGTCCGCGTCGGTGGTGCCCTGGGTGTAAATCCACGTGTGGAACGCCTCCAACACCGCCTTGCGGGCGGCCTCGGCTGGATCGTTCTTGCAGGAGAATCCTGCGGCATAGAGCCCGGTGTCCGGGTCGTAGACCAGTGCGGCCATGGCCGGAGCGAATTCGCTGGGCATTTCCACTACCCAGTATTGAAGTCGGCAGCCTTCCATGTCCTGGGCCAGTCCGGGGATCGAGTCGGTGCGGATGCCCCGGGTGGGGCCATCGAGATGCCACCACAATTCCAGGGCGTCGCGTTCCACGGTTTCCAGCAGGGCTCGGTCCCGCGCGTCGGCGAAGCCCTGCCCGGTGGCGATTCCGGCGTAGTTGAGGTGGTGGATCCTTGGCAGCGCGGCGAAGCGCCGTTGCCGCCAGTTCAGGTAGACCAGGCTGGCGGGCAGCCAGACCTCTTGCCCGTCGACGTGCCGGCGGCAGGAGGTCCAAAGTGTTTCGGTGTCGTCGTCCATGTTCTGGTACGGAAAGTCGGGGCGTCCCAGCTGCCAGGGGGCAAATCGGGGCAGCTCGTTCAGCGGGACGATACGGTGCCCGGCGGCACTTGCCTGCCGGGCGTTGCCGATGAAGTGCTCGGCGTCAGGGACGTCCGCCGGGATGAAGTTTCCGCAGTAGCGTTCCATGCCCTCGGCCACCGCCGCGATCCAGGCCTGGCGTTCATCGCCGAAGGTGGTGCCCAGTGACACGCGGTCGGCGGGCCAGTCGCCCAGCCAGCGGGCGTCGGAGACCTCGGCGGTCATGGAGGTGTAGGCGGGCGGCGCGTGCTCGGGGGTGAGCACCGAGCGGACCCGGCGGATGATTCCGGTCTGTTCATCCACCAGGGTGTGCAGCGGCAACAGGCCAAGGTGTTCGGCTGTGGTCATGAGGATGATTCACATTCTGTTCGTACGGATGGATTGGTCGTGGCGCGCAGCCGCGTTCGGTCGGACGGTTCCCAGGGATCGGTGTCGTCGTGGAACGGGTTGAATTCACGGGTGAACGGGCGAACATCGGGACGGTCAAGGAATTCCTGGACCCGGTCTATGAGTCCTCCGTGGCGGCGCAGCGAGGACGCGGCGGCAGGGTCCAGGTCGCCGGTGAGCCGGTGTCCCCATGGGCCGGTGAGGAATCCGGTGTTGCCGGAGTCCCACGCAGCGGCCAGTTCAAGGGCCTCGTGGGCAAAGAAGTCCCGGTGCCCGGAAACCACCAACAGAGCCGCTTGGCAGCTTCCATAGCGGGTGGCGAGGTCCAGTTTTGGCGCCTTCCACAGCCTGTCCCATTGGCCGGGGGCTTCCGCCCCGTAGATCTTCTCGGGCATCGCGTGGGCCAACCCGCGTTCCCTGGCCTCGTGGCACCGGCGTTCAAGGTCGGGACTGGCCAGCGGCGCCCGCGATTCGGCAGCGAAACCGTGCATGTGCCACCAGCCGATCCGGTCGCGCAGGCGCGGAGACCCGTCCGGGTTCCTGGCGGTCTCAAAGAGTCCAAGGGCAGGGACCAGGGCGACCACGGCGGCGGCGCGCAACTGGTTCCCGTCGATTTCGAGGCGGCGGGCAGTCTCCAATGCGCAATGGGCATCATAGGAGGCACCGGCCAAGAACAACGGCCCGTTCAGCAGTCCCTCGCGCTCCAGGAATCGCGCGGTTTCCGCACCGTCCTGGCCCTCGGTCGCGTAGGGCCGCCACGTTCCGGTGGAACCGTAACGGCCGCGTACATCCTGGACGAGCACGTCATGGCCTTGGGCCTGCCATGCGCCTGCCTGGGCCCGATATTGCCGCCGATCATACGGCGTGCGGATCAACACCGTTCCCCGGGCCGTGTCGTGGACGGAGCGATGGTGGTCGCCAGCCAGCACGGTGCCGTCACCCAGTGCGATGTTCAGTCTCTGGGGTGAGGTGCGGGATCTGGGATTCATCGCCGTCGACCGGGATTTTCTGCCGGTTCGGCAAATCCGAGGACCGGATGTTGGCTGCTGCACAGCGTCCGGGTGTCGAGCCGCCAGAGGTTGCGCCGCAGTGCGGCAAGCTCGTCCGTGTCGTATTGCCATGCGGCGACCATGGACCGGATCCGTGCGCCAAGGAATTGGGTGGCAAGTGCGGGTAGGCCTTCGAGGGTTCCATCAGCGGGCCGTGCGGTCCCAAGCCAAACGTCCAGTTCTTCAGCGGCAACCGAGGCAGCCAGCCGGCGGCGCAGCACCTGTGAACCACTTGGGTCACCCGGGGCTAGTGCGAGTGGATCCACAAAGAGGATCTCTCCCTCGCGGTAGCACCGCAGCACGGCGGTGCCGCTGTCCGGCAGCGCGTCCAGGAGGCTACGCTCCGCCGGGGTGGTTGCCACCTGGACAACCAGGCCATGCGCCGCCACCGGTGTTCCACCGTCGTCGATGTCCTGAATGTCGAGCCCAGTCAGAGCAGTGTGGACAGACTCCCACCCGATCGTAGGGCACAGCACGGCGAGGCGTTCTCTCCCGGGGTGCGGACGCATTCTCTGGACTGCGCGGGCTTCCAGCTGTTGGCCTATTTGGCCGCGAATGGGATCCAGCATGCGCGCCGGTGCCCCGGTGGGCGTCTGCACGCGTAGGAATGTGCCGTCGGAGGAACGCACCGTGGTGTGTCCACGGAGTTCGAAATCATCTATGGCCGGGCTACTCATGGGTCCTTTCAAAATGTTGGCTCGCGGGCGCGGCACTGCGGGGTGGATGCCAGACATCCACCCCGCAGTCGAGAATGGGCGACTAGTCGAACGGGTTCTCGACGAGCGCGTTCGAGTGGGTGGCCGACAGGTGGGCCAACTGCTCGGTCTCTTCTACTTCTGCAAGTACCACGGTGTTTTCCATGGGGTTTCCTTTCGTAGGTGTTGTCATTGCCGTTCTGGCAACAAGAAGACTGTATGCTTAATGAGAATCATTCTCAACTAATGCGTCATGGAGGTTCCATGAAACACGAAATGCTTGTCGTGGCGGACCAGCGGGCCCGAACGGTTGGCTTCATCGATCCCGCGACCCAAGAGATTACCGGCTGGATCCCCGGCGTGGTCCTGGCCGAACACGCCGGGATCCTGCCACTGGGCAACGGACGGTGCGCCTGGATTGACAATGCGGGCGGATCGCTCATCGTCATGGATCCCTTCGCCGCCACGGACACGGATCCCGCGGCGGCGATTGAACACCGAATTTCCGTAGCCATCCCGGGAGAGCACCTGGCCTGCGACCCCGCGGGCCGGTTCATTGCCGTCAGCACTGGCCTTGGGCAATCCTGGGAGCCGTGGAGTGACCTGCTCAGCGTCGTGGACCTGCGGGCAGCAGCGGGCCCATACTCCCGCCGGATCCGCACCCGCTCCGGCGAACCCGGCGTTGTGGTGGCAGCAACCCCTGACGGACCGCGCGCGGTCCTGCGACACCGCGAACCCGGAGCCATCGAATCCATCTCCATCGATGCCATCCTCACCGACGGCGTACATTGCCCGCAGCTGCGCGGCGGGATCCACGAAGCGGTCGGCACCGAAGGCCACGGAGACGCCTATGATCCGGCAACGGGCACCCTGTTCGTGGCCACCGAGCGCGGCCTTGAGTGCTTCGACGTGCGTGGGCGGGTCCCCGTTCCACTGCCGATGCGTCCCTGGGAAGCGGCGGGCCGCGCCTACTTCCTGCGCCATTGCCCCCGGCGGCGCTTACTGGTTGCCGTGCTGCGCGAAGGCGGGGAGCACCCGAGCCGGTGGGATACCTGGGGCAATACGCTGTGGGTCCATAACATCGACGCCAATACCTCGCGCAGCGCACCACTGGGCGACGGGATGATCTTCCGCTTTGCCCTGACCGGCACCGCCATTGCCGTGGCCCGGATCCACCCGGATGGGGACGACCTGCGCGTCTATGACGCCGAAACCCTGCAGGAGCGCGGCCGATGGAGCCTGCCGCCGATGGACCAGGCGCCGCGTCGCGGTGCCGAACCATGGGACAACGCCGATCGCCGGGCAATCGCGGCTTCGGGCAGCGACGAATGGGTCGCGGTGACCCGGGGCGGGCACGGCGAGGTGCATCTGGTGGACACCGGGGTTCCCGGATCTGCGTTGGTCACCATGGAGGTTCCGACGCCGCTGAACGACGGCGGCCACCTGGCTTGGCTCAAACGCGCAACCACCGGTCCCGGCGACACGGTGGGACGATGATCCGGACCATGGCCGCGAAGAAGGGAAACGGCGTGGCTCCGGCCTCGTTGGACCTGAAGGAAAAGCCCCCGCTCCACGAGTACTTCCGGACCCAATTGCTGCATTGGGATTCCACACCACGCCAAGGCATGCCACAGGTCGCCGGCAGCAACGCCGTCTACACCTGGCGCAGCCCCGAGGAGGAATTCCCCGCGCTGTACCGCGTATCCGATGACTGGCTACGCCGGAGTCTGGCCCCGGGCAACCCGCCCGAACCCCCACCGGCCGGCTCCGCGCTTCCGGTGCCCGCGAACCGGGTGGTGCGCGGATTCGCCCTCGATCCCTCCGGCATGCAGGTCGCCGCCCTGCTCGGTCCGGCGGACGGCGAACTGGCCGAGATTTGGTTGCTCGCGGCGGGCACGGCGCCCGTGCCTCTGCCCGGCCCCCAATCCTGGCATGCCGCCCCGGTGTGGGCCCCGGATGGAACGTCGCTCTGGGTACTTTCCGGGAAACCCCCGGAACAAGCCATCTGGCGCTGCGCAATTGGCGCAAACGGTCCCACCGGGCCACCGGAGCCGTTTCCGTTCCCCGAGGAACTCGGAACCCCGGGCGCCGGGGAAAGGATGAGCCTGCGAATCACAGACGGATCGTTGCAGTTCACGGTGCGCATCCCCGGTCACAGATCGCGGCGCTGGATACACCGGGACGGTGGCTGGATCGGAATTACGGGTCCAGACCCGCTTCCGGTGGACGTCCCGGGGCACAAGGTTTTGGCCAGATTAAGTGGCCCGCACGGAATCGTGTTGGCCACCGAGGGGCCCGCCGGCACCGAGGTGACACGGGACGGGACAACGCTGTGGAAGCTGGAGGCAGCCGAGCAACTCACCGCACTGTCTCTCAGCACGCATCCGGACGGCGGCGCGCTGTGGGTCCAGAGCGCTTCCCCGGAACGTCCCTCGGGCGTCGTTTGCCTGGAGCTCCAGGCGGTGGCCGATGCCGCCACTCAGCAACCGCCGGGCAGGGACTCCGCCGCTTTCACGCACCATCGGCTGCTGGTCCCCGCCCGCGACGGAGTGGAGATCCCCGTGATCGTCTCGGCACGGACCTGCGACATTTCCAAGGAGCGCCCCGCATCTCCGCGGCCGCTGCTGCTTTCTTGCTACGGGGGCTTCGGGGTTGTGCACCGCACCGAGCCAGAACCCAGCGTGGCCGCGTGGATTGCCGCCGGCGGCATCCATGTGGCAGCTCAGGTACGCGGGGGCGGGGAACTGGGCCCGCAATGGCACGAGGTCGGACGAGGGGCCAACAAGTTGCGTGCCATCCACGACCTGATCGATGTGGCCCGCCACCTGGTGGTTCAGGGCTGGACGACGGTAGAGGGCCTCGCCGCCGTGGGTGCCTCCCATGGCGGCTTGGTGGTCAGTGCCTCCGCGTTGATGGAGCCCGGCGCCTTCGGCCGGGTGATTGTGGTGGCACCTTTGCTGGATACCGTCGATCTGCAGCGGCACGGGTTGGGATCCCAATGGCTCCACGAATTCGGGGCCGATGGGGGAACCACCGGGCAGCAACGCGCCACCTATTCCCCTCTCCATCTCCTGGCCGCACTGGATTCGACCGACGGGCTTCCACCCATACTGTGCTGCGTGCTCGGCAATGACGAACGGGTCGACAACACTGCAGCGGAGGAATTCGTCGCCGGGATCCGGTGCCGCGGCGGCGGTGCCTGGCTGCACAGGGAGCATGGCGGCGGTCATGCACAACGGGCCTCTGGCAGCCTGCTGGATTTCTCTGCCACCGTACTCTCGTTCGCGGCTGACCATCGGCACTGGCCGATTCGGGGTTAGTCAACGAAACCTAGCAGGCAATCCCGGCGACACGTCTATCTCCACGCCGCCGTCGAAAGTTTGGAGGTGATGCGCATCTTGACCGCCGTTCTGGCCCACGCAAATGGTCGCGCTCGAGGAATGCCATACCCCTCACGAATTTGGATCGCAACCCCATGGCCCTGATCTGTTTTCGGTCCCTCTCGCCTCTGGGATGGGAACTTATCACCCTCACCGGCGATTACACCTGGCCACGCACCAACAGGATCAAGCCCGGCAAATACAGGCGGCAGCGACGCGCATCTAAAGCTTAGCGTCGGATATTTCACTTTTTCACAAGCCACCCCCATGAGGGAGCGGCGGCGGCTGATCATCTCCTGGATCGCAATATCGCGGGCCTTGTCATCGTCAATCTCGTTCAGGCTGGCCACCAGCGGCCCGAGATCCAAGGGATTCAAATGCCCTTGGCCAGGGGAGAACGTAATGACTTGCCCACCGAGCGCGCGGATATGAGGCACATAATCGGGCCTAGAGTCGGCCAGGATCATAGGCACCACGCCCCAGGCTGAGAGCACCGCGAGCAGCCGGTGCACCAGAGACGTTTTGCCCAAACCTGGCTGGGCGAGAATGAACGCGGAAGGGTTGGAAATGATGCCGTTGAGGAACCATGAGACTGGATCGCCGGTCACCAAAGTGTTGCGCAGCAGGTGACGGCCCAAAGGTGCCCCGATGGTGGGAAGCCCAGCCCCGTTGATGAACGGCCAGAACCCGCACACCTGCACCGCTGAACCTTGGACCTCCACCGGGTTTTCGATGTAGTTCACCGCCCCACCACCGCGCCGGTTCCACCCGGCATCCCCTGGCAGATAACGGGACTGGGCACCTTCGGCCAGCAGGCGGGCGAGCAAGCCTGGCTCCTTGACCGGCTTGGGTGCGGCCTTCTTCGCCGCGCGTTCCAAACGGGCCACATCGCGCTTGGTCAACGTCAGACTATGAGGCTGCGTGAGGTCAGCAGGGGCAGGAGGCTGGGGGCGTTTGTTCGAGAGCTTCAAAGGAGTCATTAGAACCACGTCTTAATCTCGTCGGGGATCATCATGTGATCAGGCACCACCATGCCCAAAGGCAACCCAGCCTGGAAGGTCACTGCCTGGTTCGCCAACGCTTCGCGAACCCGCAGCTTGGCGTGGGACACCAAGCCGGGAACGGTGCGATCAAACTTCTTCAACTCAGCTTCATCTTTCACGCTGATGGTGATGATCAAACCGAACCGTGTCAACCCGGAACCCAACGCTTCTTCCTGGGCTGTTTTCTGCGCTGCCGCCAAACGCTGGCGGGCACGCACGGACACGCGCTGCTGCGAGCCGGAGAACATCGCATCCTTCTGCTCGTTCTCCACCACCGTGGAGGTCTGATCCGCAGGAATTGGGCGGTACAGCAGGGTCACGCGCTTGCGTAGCGCGCCCTCGCTCGGTGCGGTGAGTCGTGCTAACGAGTTGGACATGAATGCGCCGCGCGGCCCTTCATACATCGTCCACGACTTCGACACCGCACGGTCGTGCCGGTAGTGATCGAACGCGTCCACCGCGAACGAAGGGCCAGCATCCTCCCACGCCAAGCCGGTGCCACCAGCGGCTTGCGCTTCCTCCACTGCTACAGCGGTGGTCGGGTCGTAAGCAACACGGGTGAAGTCGATGATTTCCTGGGCCGTGTTCGGGCGTACCGCTCCGGCCCCGGTGTTCGCCAGCCCGGAAATGATGCCGGGGAGCTTGTTGCCGATTTCCTCGGCCATTTCTTCCATGCCTCGATCCCCGGCCTTGCCATCAAGGCGGCGGCCGTCGAAGGTGAGGGTAATGCGGGCCACGACCTCAGGAGCGGCGGAGTGATCAGTCTGCGCGATACGTTCAACGACACGCTGGGCGAATTCGGGAGCGTCCTCGCGGTGGTTATCAGCCAGCAGCTTTTGCAGACGCAGGCCCGAGTCCTGGGACGATTCGATGGTGACGGAGGCACCGCGGATTCCCTCATCCAGTCCGCGTTGGGTCAGCCAGTTCGCCCAGTGCGCTACCTGGTTATCCAGGTCGGCCTGGTCAATGAGGTTATCCCCGTTGGGGAAGCATTCGAGCACCACGGAGTAATTGTGGTGGCCACGGGAGGAGAGGCGGATCAGCCCGAAAGGGTTACCGTAGGAGTCCATGGATTCAGTCAGCTGGGACTTGGCCATCAGACCGGGCAAGCGTACCTGCCCATCGGGGGTGAACCCGGTGGGGCCGGAAAGATAAACGTGCTTTTTGGATGCGACCTTCTGCCGCTGCGCTAGACGAAGCATGAGTCTCCCATAGATTGAACGGCCTTGTTTCTTGGTGACCAGAAGCAGCACGGCCCCGAGGATGGTGGCCAGGGCGATGATGACGGCGGCCATGATCCAGCCGCGCGCTGCGGTGACGATGACGATGAGGACGATGGGCACCAGCATGAGGCTTTGGCCCATGGACAGGCCCAGCAAGCCTGAGCGGCGCGGCACGGTCAGGTTGCCGAAGGTGTTCGGTTCGATTCGCGTATCTGTGATGGCCATGTTTATTCGCCGTCCTCGTCTACGAGCTTGCTGGGGTTCGCGCCGTTGGCGATGCCTTTAACGTCGCTCATTTTCTGCATGGCTTCCGTGGCCTTGTTGGGTGCTTTGGCGCCGGATGGGCCACCGGCAGGTGGGGTGCTGTTCTGGGCTGAGCCTGGGGAAGTAATGCCGTTACCCGAACTACCGGAGCCAGAAGAATCAGTGGAAGTTGATGCACCGGCACCAGTTGGAGTGGAACTCGAACTACTTGATGCCGGAGCCGCAGCTGCGCCATCCGATCCACCGGCAGCGGAATGAGCGCCGCCGCCCGAAACAGCAGGAGAACTACCAGAGCTTGCGCCGGAAGTGGAGCTGCCAGAACCACTGGCAGAAGATCCACCACCAGCACTAGAACCGGAGCCTGCCTCAGCAGAGGCAGCACCCGACGCGGAAGAACCCCCATCGGTGCCGCTAATGGTTTCCGAAGCAGAAGAACCACCACCGCCAGATGACCCACTCACGGATGCGCCAGCACTGCCGCCAGTCGATCCTCCACCACCGGCTGTAGTGCCGCCGCCGGCTGTCCCGGCTGCGATCGAACCTCCACTGGCAGCAGCAGCGGCACCACTGCCACCACCAACGGCACCTGCACCGCCACCCATCGCCGCACCTGCACCACCGGCAGCAGCAGCCGCGCCACCTGTACCCGCGAGAACTGCGGCACCGGCCGCGAGCGTGACACCCGCGCCCAGCGCTGCGCCGCCGGAGAACGCGCCAGCGCCAACACCGGCAGCAGGAACGATGAACTTGATCAAGGCGGGCAACGCCAGCGCCGCCAGCAACAAGATCAGCAACGCAATCAGGGTCGAGTGCATCGCCTCAGGAACCGTGGCTTCTTCACCCTCGGGGGCACTGCCTTCTACCAGCATGCGGAACCCCAAAGAATAGATGCCCGCTGCGACCGGCTTATAGAGCAGCAACGCGATCAGCCACCCGTTGGCTTTGCGCCATGCTTGCCGGCCCTGCTCTGATCCACTGGCCGCAGCCAGCACCACGATGAAGGCGGAGAGGATCAGGAACATCACGTCACGGAAATACATGAACAACAGGTTGATGACTGCGCCGAGCAACAAGAGAATGAACAGCAGGAACGCAGTACCGGGACTAGCTATAAGCGCAGTGCCAGCGGTTAGCATTTGCGTCAGATCCACATCCCCGCCAGTAGAACGCTCAACGATCCACTTGGAAAATTCATCCGAAGCGGTGAGCAACAAGCCAATACCTGTTGCATAGGCGGTGGCCGCGAGAATCAGATTCACAATCGGGGTACCCAAACCGATCAGGCTGTTTTTCACGTCCTGGGACATGACGAGCTTTATCAGGCCGATCAGAAAACCCAGGATCGCAAACCCTGCAACGTACCAAGACATGTCATCGCGCAAACTAGCCACGGCAGCGTTGTCTACGTCGGGGCTGGGGGTATCCATCCAGAAGGTGGAAACCTGGGCAACGAAGGCCACGGCACCGTCATAGAGCGACTGGACGAAGTCCGTAATTGCACTATCGGCAAGGTTTTTGAGGCCTTCACCAATGTTGCAGTTCACCTGCCACCATTCACAACTAGCCTGGTTCGCCACAATAATCGCCTACTTGAACTCTGTGTAAGAACTTGGATCGTTGACTTCGCTCCATGCCGGAGGGCCGGAAGTTAGATCCAATCGCCAGTCATGGTCTTTGTCGCTCCAAGCCAGGTTCACGCTCATAGCCGCATACTGCTCGCCTGCCTTGGAAAGATATTCAACAATGGCACTGTCATCACTGCTATTCATGACTCGGTATCCGAGCATCGGCGGGAAGCTCTCATTGCTCGTACTAGAACCTTGTTCTTCGAAAAGCCGTTGACGATTCATCGATTCAACGGCAGCATCAATCTCTGCACCGGCCGAGAAATCAATTACCAGGGTGAACCCTGCCAGCACCGCACCAGTAGGTGTGTGGCTGAAGCAGCGCCAGAAATCCCCGTCCATCTTCGCTGGCCCATGATCGGCATTCACCGGCAGCAGCATCCCGGCAGGGTGCCGCTTCCATTCAGTGTCCGGGGCATCGTTCGGGAACGAAGCGTCGGTACTTAGCGCAGGGCAATCCCCAGAAGCCGGTTTGGAAGCCGAAGCCGACGGAGTATCCGAGGGGGAGGACGGGGAAGCAGTCTGGACCGGTACCGACGGT
Source organism: Glutamicibacter sp. AOP12-B1-11 (assembly GCF_052379245.1). Classification (NCBI taxonomy): domain Bacteria; kingdom Bacillati; phylum Actinomycetota; class Actinomycetes; order Micrococcales; family Micrococcaceae; genus Glutamicibacter; species Glutamicibacter sp. AOP12-B1-11. Next base: position 73,374 of record NZ_JBQSYL010000021.1, read on the forward strand.
GCAGGAGCGCTCGGAGCTGTTTCTGGTTCAGAGTTGACGCGGGGGAAGATGACTAGCCCCGCGATCACGATGACCACGATGAAGGCGAGGATACCGCCCCAGAGTTTCCAGTTTCTGCCTAATGGATCAGTTTCAGCCATGAGGATCTTCTCTTTCTCTTAGACGGTTCACCGGTGCTTAGACGAAGACGTTGATGATCGTTCCCGCGCTAATGGCCAGGATGCAGACGATCAGCGAGATGACCAGTCCCTTGAACCCGTTGATTTCCCGTCCGGTGAAGGACGCGAACGCCAGGAAACCTGCTGAGGCGAGGAATCCGGCCACGCCGAGCAGGATCACAGCCCAGGCGATCCAGTTCAGGATCGTGGTGAAACCATCGGTTCCTGGTGGCTGTTCCGGGGTTGGGTTGGGGATGCTGGCGGCGAGGTCGATACCGAAAGCCAGGGTTTGCAGCAACATTTTTATGCCTCTCTATTTGGTGGGAGTGTTCAGGAGTTTGATGATTCGCTTGATCCGTCCGGGCAACCGGGCCGGATCGGGTGGAGCATCCAGCCAGGGATCCATCCATGGGATATGGGTGCCTCGGGGAACCATGCGCAACAGACGCTTGGTGGCTTTTTTGCGGGCATCACTGGTGCGTGGCCCTGCTTCGATCAGCACCAGGGCTGAAAGCTGGGAGCCGGTCAGCTGACCATTGGCCCAGGAGCGGACGAACCTATCCGCAGTGGCCAATCCAGAATGATCGGTACGAGCCACCGCAATCACTGGGATAGGCCAGGCGCTGCCCGTCCAGGCGTTCTGCGAGATGGGCCAAGCTTGGCCAACCTCAGATGCGCCATCGCCCAGAAGCGATGCAAGAGTGGATGCGCCTGCACCGCCGTGAAGGCCCATGACGGCAATACCTTCAAAAGCCCCAACATCACTAACAGCCCATGTTTCGCTTGGAGCTTCAAGCATCGGTGATAGTCCAGGTTTCACTGGGCCGGTAACTAGCAAGTCATTACCCATAAGCTCATCTCGAATGTCGAAAGAGTCTTTTTGCGTCACCTGCTTCTCAGAAGGGGCAAAAGGATTCGACACGGCAGACATAGTGCGCTCTCCTTAGTAGAGTGATCAACGGAAAAGAGTTGATCTAACATTTAGTATAAACTCGCATTGAAATCACTGTCAATAGTTTTGCCATACTTAGATTGGGGAAGTTCAAAGTTAACGCTTTGAATGGTTAATATGGGCAATATGGTTGACATGGATTTCATATTCATACACATTTGGAGTGTGACCATGAACGATCCAGAAGCAGTGGAGGATCTCATCGCGGATTTGCCGGAGTGGGCAACGACCGAGGAGATCGCTGACGTGATGCGCGTCAAGGCGCAGACCGTTCTGAAATGGAACCGTGAATACGGTCTCAAATCAGTGTCCATTGGGTCTCGCGTGCGCCGGTACAGGAAGAAAGACGTGCGGGACTTCTTACTGAGAAGCGACGAAACAGCCGACTAACCCAAGGAAGCTACGGGTAGTGAGTTAGATGACGATCATTGATCCACAGAAAGTCCCGGCATTCCCGGTCTACACGCTAAAGATCAGCGAAGGCCGGGAGTCCTTGACTCTGGACGGTGCACAAATTCCTGTGCTTGATGGAGAAGATTTCATCGAGGCAGGGAAAAACGCGATCGTCGCCAAGCTCACCAGCCACAATCTGGGTATGGTGCGGGCACGAGCCATCGACGAATCCAGCGGGCAAGCGTGGGACATGATCATCGCTGCTACCGGGGAAGTCCTAGACCTCACCGAGCAACAAGAAGCCGAACAAGCAGCCAAGGCCCGCAAACAGCGCCGCAACAAACGGCTGATGATCGCCGGAGTGAGCACCCTAGCGGTGCTTACTCTCGGCGGTCTCGGCACCGCCGTGGTCATCGCCAACCAGCCCGCCGCCACCGTCCCCGCCTACACCCCGCAAGGGGTCGGCGCCACGCTGCCAGCCGCGCCGCCGCCACAACACTCGGCCACCGCCGCGTGGAGCCACCCCACCCTCGCTGATGCTACGGTCAACATGATCAGCCCTGACCGGCTGCTCACCGCGGATCCAGAAGGCACCGTCACCGGCCGCCACCCGTCTACCGGCCAACCTGTCTGGCGCGGGGACAAAGCCCCGGAAGACCTGGCCAGCATCCACCAGGGCACCTGGGCAGGCAAGCCCGTCTATGCCGTTGCCGAACGCAACGAACTGCGCCTATGGCCGGTAGAGATGCCCTACGACACCCCGAGCGTGGCACCGACCAGCATCGGGCTGGAACCAGGGCAAACAGCGCGCACCGACACCCACACCCCCTACATCGAACTTGGGGACTGGTATATCCGTGTGCCTGATGCGGCTGGCACGCTGCATGATGTGATGATCCCACCCGGATCGACCGTGCTGGACGTGGCCGCCGATGGAACCATCACCACAATCAGCTCCAACACCATCTACACCCTGGATAACAGCGGGAAGATCCTGGAAGAGAAGAACTTCACCGCGCCAGAAAGTGCCACGAAATACCCGGTACGAGTGTGGCTGCTCGATGACACCCATGCCCTGCTGGCGTGGGATGACACCGAACGCGTCATGGGAGTGCTGAACACCAGCACCGGTTCAATGCTGTTCTCCGGCACGCCACGGGCAATCCCTACCGCCACCGAACCCCTTCTGGTGGACAGGGAAGCGAAAACCGCAGCTATCGGAAGCGTGGGAATCAGCTACGGCGACCAGGCAGCACTCATTGACCTTCCTGCGGCTGATCTGTCAGCGATCCACGGCAACCTGATCTACGCGAACAGCAGCAATGGGCCAGTCGCCCTGGATCTGGGCAACCCCGAAGCCGAGCCGCAGTCGTGGGCGAACTACCGTGCCGAAGATCCAGCCCCGGCACTGGTCACCGATGACGCGGTGTATGTGGTGGCAACCCAGCTGGAGAACACCACCGTCTATCGATCCAACAAGACCAACGACAGCGCGCACCAGTAGGGAGGCCTGGTCATGGAAGAACAGGGCGGCGGAGCCAAAATCGTTCTGGCAGTCCTCGGTGTCCTTCTCCTTCTGGTGATCACCCCGATCATTCTGTTCATGGGTGGAGACGGCAGCGAAGAACCTGATCCCTATGCCCCGTGTGTCATTGAAGGAACTCCCATCGGCAAGGGCAACGACGGAGAATCGACGGTGAAAATTCCCGAACAGTACCGGGAAGCTGTGGAGAAGTCCGCCGATACTGCTGGGCTGCCCGTAGGGATCATCGCCGCGCAAATCCAGCAGGAATCCGGCTGGAACCCCAAGGCAGTTTCTCCGGTGGGAGCACGAGGCATTGCCCAGTTCATGCCCGGTACCTGGGAGGAATGGGGCAACGGTAAAGACCCGTTCGATCCGTTCGCTGGCCTCGGTGCCCAAGGCCGCTACATGAAACATCTCGCCGGACAAATCGCGGATCTGGCAAGCAACGAGAAGGAAAAGATCCAATTCACCCTGGCCGCCTACAACGCCGGAGCGGGCAACGTCCAGAAATACGGGGGTATCCCGCCCTTCGAGGAAACCCGCCACTACGTGGAAGTCATCATGGGCAACGCCCAGATGGACTATTCCTCAACCTGCGAAGCGCCTGGTGGCTTCGACTTTGGCGACCTGACAGCGGATGAATGGGCACACCCCATGCCTAATTCACGCATGACCTCGCCGTTCGGGCCGCGCGCGTGCCCGCTGGCCAGCTGCGCTGGCATGCCGTTCCTGTTGAAGCACGAAGGCATCGACCTGGCCGGATCAGACCCCTATTTCTACGCTCCTACGGACATGAAGATCACTTATGCCAGCATCGGGAATATCGACAAGCTTTACGGCTCCTATGGCAACTACATTTTTGCTCAGATGACCGAAGCCCCTTACCTGGTCTTTGAGTTCCATGAAGCACAAGACAACTCCCTGCTGGTGAAGACCGGAGACGTGGTGAAGAAGGGAACCCCGCTGGGCAAGCCAGGAGCTACCGGCAATTCCAGCGGCATCCACGTTCACTTCCAGATCAACAACCCGAAAACCAGTGTGTTTGACAGGCCAGCGATCAACAACGGCAAAACCTATGACCCGGTACCGATCCTTAGACAGCAAAAGGTGAACATCCAATGAAACACCCCAAAATCCTCGCCCTGGCCCTGACCATAGGACTCGCAACAGGGATAGCCGGATGCACCCCCGCCGGCACCGAGAACGAACCAAGCAGCATTCCGAGCGTTGTCCCGACCACGGCCAGCCCCACCACGCCAGCGCCCAGCACCAGCCATGAGCACGGGGATGCCGTGGATGATCCAGCCAAAATCGAATTGGCGAAGCAAGCGGCCACGATCATGACCACCTGGGACCCGAACAAGGACTTCAACCGCACCGCCGCGGAAATGCGCGCCAGAAAGCTCATGACCAGCGAACGGGCCAAAGAAGTCATTGCCCCGGAGCGGCCCGCGACCGGCGTTGAATGGCTGACCGCCGCAGAGAAGAAAGCGACCAGCAAGCCCACGGTGAAACTCATGACCGAGCACCATGAACAGGACACGGTTGCGATCACTGCCACCTGGCAATGGGTCACCAAGGACGGGGAATCCTGGGCAGGGGAAGGGAAGCAGACGTTTTACTTCACCTTCACCGACACCGAACCGTACAAGATCCGCGACTACGTTTCATCTATCCAATAAAAGCCCTTACGGCGCAGCCGATTTCCTCTTGAAGAAAGCGAGCACACCATGAGCACCACCGAAGAACTCATTAAGGCGACCGTCAACGCAGACGGCAGCGCAACCGTGATCATTGAGGGAAAAACCCACGAATTCACGGCAGATAATGAAGCCGCTGCACGAGAACAAACCGTTGAGCTGGTCAGTTCACACGCAAAGAAAGAGGGCAGCGTCGTACGCGCCGTCATGCACGATTCCCAAGGCTCTTGGCCTGTGAAAGTCCACCCGAATGGCACCGTGGAGCCTGACACGACGAACCCACCGCAGCGCCGAGAGAAACCAGCTCGCCGCCGCGCTGATAGCCCGGTAACCCATGTGGCCACCACCGAACCAGCAGTCATTGACCAAGCGGCCGCACAAGACACTGAGGAAACACCAGAACAGCCAGTGTCCGAGGCACCGGCCTTAACGGAACCTACCGTCGAAGGGGAAGAACCAGCAATGGAAACCGTGCAAGCAAAAGCACCCCAAGGACAAACCACGCCGCCCCCAGCGACGGCAGCTAAAGCTCCCCAGGATAACCCCTTCGCCAAGAAGTCTCCTACCCAGGACAGCGCGCCAACAACGCGCCGCGAAGCGCGGCAAAGCTTCCTAACCCAGGAACAAGTCGAAGAACCAGCCACCAAAGGCTGGCGCGGCACCATGACCCGCATGGGCATCCGCATGGCCCCGAGCGAGGACGAACGTGCCGAACGTGCAGATGTGCAGGCCGTGAGCCAGCACTGGCCAGGCCCACGCACCATCGCCATTGTCAACGGCAAAGGAGGGGCAGGGAAAACCCCCACCACCGTCCTGCTCAGTGCGATCTTCGCCCGTTACGGCGGGGCCGGGGTGCTGGCCTGGGATAACAACCAGACCCGAGGCACCCTGGGCTGGCGCACCGAACAAGGCCCGCACGAAGCGACCTTGTTGGAGCTGCTGCCCGAATCGGAAAAACTCTTAGGCACCGGGGCACAATCGGCAGACCTCGCCCATTTTGTGCACCACCAGACGCGTGACCGGTTCGACGTGCTGCGCTCCAAGCCCATGGAGCTGGCCAGCGCCCAACGCGTAGACGCAGCCGATGTGGACGCGATCCACCGGGTAGCCTCGAAGTATTACCGGCTGATCTTTATTGACTCGGGCAATGACGAGTCAGATCCGATGTGGCGGCGCATGATCGACCACACCGATCAGCTCGTCGTGGCCACCACGACCCGGGATGACCACGCCGAAGCCGGTGCGCTGCTGTTGGAAGCGCTCGCGCAGCAGAACGACAAGGCCCACGCCCTAGCACAGAACGCCGTCGCCGTCGTGACCCAAGCTGATTCCAAGGCCACCACCGCCGACGTGAAACGCGTAGCCGACGGCTACAGAACCCTGGCCCGCGACGTAGCAACGATCCCATTTGACCCAGCAATGGTGGACGGGATCCTGCGCTACGACGCGCTACGCCCGAACACGCAGCGCGCATGGCTGGCAGCCGGAGCGGCAGTCGCAAGGGGGCTATGAAAATGAGATGTGCGTTGAGTTACTCCTGCGTTTGCGACAGGGCCGGGCTTCAAACTTCTCTTGAGCTAGCTCTTTGGAGAAACTTGCGGTCGTTTGCGAGGCAGTGTCACTGAACAAAAAATTCAGGGCATTCACTGAAGTGAGCCATATTTAGATGATGTAGATCAAATAAAATCACACGAAGTGATTATTCATGTACGATACTCACCATCATTACTTCCCATTTCCGTACCCTGACCACGCCGTCACGACCTTGAACAATGGAAGTTTGGCGAAGCGTTCGGCAGGTTTGATGATCTTTGAGATGAGGACAAATGGCCGCGCCCTCTACACGATTTTGTGGCTCGAAGCGCTTGTGGTTCGGCGCACTCAGTCTCGTGGTTCTTGCTGCTCTGTTCACGACCTTCGTCGCGTTTCTTCCTAAAGACCCTGCGCCCCCTAAAGTTGCCCTTCTAGACGGGGGAGTAGATGCCTCCCAGGAGGGAATAAAAGATCTTCCTTTAGAGAAGGTGAGGGTTGCTGCGCTGGAAGACGGGTTTACTGCCCATGGGACGCAAATGGCGGCACTTTTGAACTCGTCCACGACCACAGGTAACCCGGCCAGCATGAGCCTCATTGATATCAAAGTCCTAGACGAGCATGGGAGAGGCGACGTTGAAGACTTGGCCTGGGGGATCGAGCAGGCCATAACTCTGGGCGCAGATATGATCGTTTGCAGCCTGGCAGTAGAAATTGATTCCCCCCGTTTAGCAACGGCCGTCTCACGAGCTGTTGAACAGGACGTTGTTGTGGTTGCAGCTGCCGGCAATGGCATTGGGTCATTTCAAACATATCCTGCCGGTTACCCTGGGGTTCTCTCTATCGGAGCACTGGATGAGCATGGCGATCGACGTCGGTTCACTAACTCTCGTGCAGTGGCGATACTTGCTCCTGGCGAGAATATCCCGGTGAACGTTGGTGCGGAGAAACAGTACCTTGATGGTACTTCCCCTGCCACCGCAATAGCCGCCCAACAGATTCTTGCTGCGTGGCATGACATTGACTTTTCAGATTTAGCGGCAATAGACGCTAATACACGTATCGAAGATGCGATACGCCAAGTAACCCAATAGACACGAAAGGGTGTCAACGACAGTGCGAAAATCTATCGTTCGAGGTTTGCGAGGCTTAGCCAGTGCAACCGCTGTGATGGTGGCTCTAGCCGCCGTTAATATTGCTCCGGCTAACGCCGAGGTTTTCACTTCAGAGCACCAACGGGGTGCTAACGAGACTAGCACCAATGCACTAAATAGCCTGTATGAGGTTCAAACCTCACAGGCCGCGGTGTCAGCACAATCTGAACAATTCAACGAGCTCGAAGCTGAACTAGACTTGGATTTGCGGGCTACGAATGATGCCTTGGATATTGACGTCTCGGGTGAAGGCCTCGAATCAAACATTGTGGTCGAGCATGATGAAAACGCTCCCATCGATGAGTTAGTGCAAAGTATCTCCGTTGACGGTGTGGTTGACGGAGAGGTAGTTACCGCAGAGCTCAATGTTTTGGAATTTACCTATTTTGGTGATGAGGATTTCCATGCAGTAGTTGAGGACGTCGCCACGGGGGAAACGATCGTCGTTTCCTCTACGGACGTTGCCCAGCAGGCATTTCCGGTAGCTTGGGTCTTGGCGCAATTGGCGCGCATCGGAATTCAGGCGTTGATTAAGTGGGTCGGCAAGACCCAGGTCAAGAAAGCCGTGAAGTCTTACCTGCTGAACAATATTGGGGCTAATAAGTGGGCGCACATTATGGCACCTAAGCATAAGTGGGGCAGCGTAGGGGCCAAATCACGCGAGCAAGTCGCGGATCTTATGGGTCGGGCCATGGCCGAAGGTAAACATTCAGCGTACAAGAGTGGCGCCATGCAAGCTGTTTACAACTACAAAGGCAAGACCATCGTGGTGACGTATTCTAAAAACGGAGGGCAGGTAAGTAATGGATGGGTTCGATAAGCTCAAAGGCCTTTTGGCCGGACAGCCTGCAGAGGTAACCGCCGCAGTGGAGCTGGCCTCGAAGCAGTCAGTTTCGGGAGTCGTGGATGTTCTTCGCAACGTAGCGGGAGAACACCCCGAGGCTGTTGATGAGTTCATCACTGCTTGGATTTCAACACTGGAAGGTGCCGAAAGGCTGGCAGCTACCCTGGCGGTGTCTTCGCTGTATGTCTTGGATCTGGTGCATCTTGAGCATGCCGAAGATCGGATGCTGAAATCAGTCTTGGATGCTTCGATCCAGACACTGCAAGAACTTCAACGGGAGCTTGCGGACTACTCTGAGGTTGCTAATAGCCCCGATGCTAGTTTCGACACTGGATTTGCAGAAACACTGCAGCGTATTGCCACGGGTCCGCTCGAGCAAGCAGCCATCCAGCTTCAAACACAAACAGAGCTACTGAACAGTTCTATGAATAACGCGTAGCCGCCAGCGGCCCTCCAGCTATAGCTGGAGGGCCGCTGCGCTCGTATAGGGAAACAAGGCGCCTGCGCTGCACCTGTCACTGAAGCGTTCACAGGGCCTACAAGGAACAGGGGTCGATAGAGTCCATTCCATGTCAATGGACACGAAGTGCCGAGCACGGTAGTCGTGTGACACGCCGAAGCCGGCGCTGCTGCTGGAAGCGCTCGCGCAGCAGAACGACAAGGCCCACGCCCTAGCACAGAACGCCGTCGCCGTCGTGACCCAAGCTGATTCCAAGGCCACCACCGCCGACGTGCAGCGCGTTGCAGACGGCTACAAGACCTTGGCCCGCGATGTGGCAACGGTTCCGTTTGACCCAGCGATGGTGGACGGCATTCTTCGTTACGACGCGCTACGACCAGCTACGCAGCGGGCATGGCTGGCGGCCGGTGCAGCAGTGACCAGAGGAATCTAATTTCAGAACACGAAAATTCCTTCCTCTGAACATTCCTCGATATGTTGTGGTGACTGCCATATCTAAGTTTTTCGATAGCAGGTGAACTTTTGATTGCCGGTGTGGGCACTAGCAAAGTGGTACCATATCTAGTACCACTAGGAGGCGAAATGGCAATCACTACCAGCGAAGCGCGACGCGACTTGTTTGGTCTCATTGAACGAGTGAACCTTGACCACACCGAAGTAGAGATCATGTCCAAGCGTGGCTCTGCGGTGCTTATGTCGAAAGACGAGTACGATTCACTCGTTGAAACCAGCCATCTGCTACGCTCGCCCAAGAATGCGGTGCGTCTACTCGCAGCCCTTGAAGCGGCGCGTAATGACCAGACTGTGGAACACGGACTTATCGAAGCGTGAGTGACAGACTTCTAACCTGGACTGCCGGTGGATGGGAAGACTACGTCTACTGGCAGACCCAGGACCGCAAAACACTCAAACGCATCAACCTGCTGATCGAGGATGTGCTCCGCGACGATCCTTTTGAAGGCATAGGAAAGCCTGAACCACTGAAACACGCATTGGCCGGAGCTTGGTCACGACGCATCGATGACGTCAACCGACTGGTGTATATTGCTGACGACCGAGCTATAACGATTCTGCAGGCAAAATACCACTACTGACATGACCTTTTGTGCATTTTAGTCTGCTTTGGGACCTACTCCCCTAAGCTGATTTCTCGCGCCGATAACCTCCGTTATGTCAAGTAAAGGCTTTTGTATTGTCGGATCATGCGAACTCGCGGTCCCCCCGATAATTCGCTGCCAAACCAAGCTCCTTCCGCACATGATGACATTTTGGGTAATGAACCGCTGTCGATCCATGGACCGTTTTGCTTTGAATCTAGCTTTCTATCGTCATCGACTTCGAAATTCTGGAGTCTAGACATTACGGGCTTGTACCCCGTCGTGCTCCTCGCAAAGCAATGTTAGGAAGACAACGTTCATGGTCGTTGTCCGGACACTCGGCAGAGCGAACTTAAGGAATGTCAATATTGTGCGTATTTGACACAGTCGACATCAGTGCTGTGTCAAAATTCGGCACTTAGGCAGGTTTAGGACTGTTTAATACTTTTATAAGTTATTTTTAATCCACGACGTTGAAAGGCTCCGCATGTTGCGCCTGCAATCAATTACCCTGCGTCCATTTCGCAGCGCAGACACCGAATTCTTTGCCAGTATGGCCTCGGATGAACGTGTAACGCGTTTTATTGGGCATGGAAGGCCATGGGACCGGCAAACTATCAACGCCTGCGTTCAGGAATCCCTTCACCCTGAACCACTCCATACGGTGGGAGCCTCTCGCTGGTTCCTAGCAACTGAAGCAAACACAGAGGTGGGTCTCGTGTTTTGCACCCGACAGGAAACGTGCGTGGAGGTCGGTTACTGGGTATCCCCAGATCAATGGGGGCGGGGAGTTGGCGGAGCCATGCTCGATAGGACCCTAATCTCAATTCCCAAGATCTACGGAATCACGAAATTCAGTGCCCGGGTAGCTCCGGATAACACTGTCTCAGCCCGACTGCTCACCAGTCGAGGATTCAGACTGGAAAAACGTGATGACAAGCTTGAGTACTACATACTGGACTAGCCCTCTGTGGGTAACCGAACGCAGTCTAGATTCTTGCTTGAACTAGTTGCGGGTGAAATGTATTCGCTTTCGGAGTCGCTCCGTAGGATTCTGGCACGTGGCTATTGGACCATTCTTCACGTGGTGCGGTAGGGCTAACGTGGCACATGCTTTCTCAGACCGATTACTTTCTATACTGCAAATATGATCTCCCCTCCTAACTCGACCATCGGACTTGGTACCTGGTCCCGTGAACCAGATACAGCTCTGGCGCGAGCAACGGCTCTGCCTAGCAGTGCGACCTCTTCGTTTGTCATTTTGAGCGAAACCTACACCATTGAGGTCTCCACGGAGTGGGAGCCACATTCGCACCTGGCTCATGAGCTCTTGTGGACCCAGGATGGGACACTCACCGCTCGAATTGAGGGGCAGATTTTTACGGTCTCCGAGGGGCATGGTCTATGGATTCCGGCCGGAGCGCTGCATGGCGGACGCCTGACCGCACATGTAAAACTTTTCAGTGCCTTCTTTTCCCCTGAACGAACCATCACCCCATTCAACGCCCCGACGGTGATCGACATGGAACCGTTGCTTAAATCGCTGCTGATTCATTTATCCAGTCGGGAACTGAGTCAAGAAGCCCGAGCGCGTGCGGAGGCTGTGGTTTTCGACGTGCTTAAACCGTCCGCTCATCAGCTAGCGTTGCGCCTGCCCGATGACCCACGTATCAATGGCATCGCCAACCGGATATTGGCTAACCCGGCGGATAATCGATCTCTTGAGCGATGGGCGGTGGATGCTGGAATCAGCGCACGCACTATCACGCGAGTCTTCCGTGAAGCGACCGGTTTATCCTTTGCCCAGTGGCGTCAAGCGGTGAAAATTCAGCGCGCCTTGGAGTTGCTAACCAATGGCGAAGTGGTCCAAGACGTCGCCGACCTGTTGGGTTACGCGCAATCAAGTACTTTTATCGATGCTTTTCGACGCACCATGGGCTCCACCCCTGGCGCATTCATCATGACAAATACGAATAGTTGACCGAAAAACCTGATCTACTGTCAGAAGTTATTGATTGCTGACACCGGCTAGTTAACTTAGAATTACCTAAGTGAAAATACCTACTAAAGTCGGATGTATTCAATCCTCCCATTGCGCATGCTAGATGTAGCGACCGGAGCAGCTTCCGCTGCAGCCGGAAGTATGCACGCCCACGAGGTAGTGCTGTGCTACGGCAAAAATACTGTAGTCGACAGGGCCTCCATCCGGTTATCCCCGGGTGAAGTCACCGCGCTCATTGGACCCAATGGCAGTGGAAAATCCACACTACTACGTTCCATGGCAAGGCTGCATGAGCGTGCCGAGGGGGTCATCACGCTCACCGGTTCCCATGGCGAGGCCCGTGAAATTAGCACGCTGAACGGACGAGCATTCGCCCACGAAGTCACGCTATTCGCCCAGTCCCACGCCACCCCGGAAGGGTTAGCCGTGGCAGATATCGTAGCCTTTGGTCGCCACCCGCATCGGCGCGGATTCGCCGGGCTATCCGAGACGGATCATGCGGCGATTGCCTGGGCCATGAAACTGACCGGCACTACCTCGATGTCCCGCAAGGCTGCTGGGGAATTGTCCGGGGGAGAACTGCAGCGTGTCTGGCTGGCTGTGTGCTTGGCGCAGCAAACCAACGTGGTGCTTCTCGACGAGCCGACTAATCACCTGGACCTGAGATATCAGGTCGAGACCCTGGACTTGGTCCATGACCTAGCCCGTGAAAATAGGCTGGCCATCGGCATCGTCCTGCATGACCTGAACCAAGCCGCCGCCCTGGCCGATCGGCTGGTGCTGATGAAACACGGCCGGGTGCACGCCGCTGGAACCCCCGCTGAGGTCCTCACCGCGGAGAACCTCTCTGAGGTCTATGAGATCACCGTGCAGGTCCGCTCGGACGAGCGTACCCAAATGCTGCGTATCGAACCGGTCAGCCGCCACCGGCAGAATTGACCACCTCTTCTTTTCACAAAAACATTCAATTACAAGGGAAAACCTATGTCTACACTCGCGCGTAACGCAGTCACTTCGGTGGCCGCCCTAGCTCTGCTGCTCTCAGCCACCGCCTGCGGTACCACCGACACCACCGGTTCTGGCACCGAACAGAGCCCCGCCGCCGCATCCGCAACCTGCGCCGATGACACCACCGTCACTAGCACAGGCCCGGTATCGATGACCGATGACCTGGGTCGCACACTGGAATTGGATAAACCAGCCGAGCGCGTGGTGGTGCTCGAATGGCAGGAAATTGAAGATGCCCTGACCTTGTGCGTCACCCCGGTGGGCGTCGCTTCCCCCGATGGATATAGCACCTACGTCACTGCAGAGGAGCTGCCTGAGGGGGTTGCCTCGGTGGGTGAACGCGGCGAGCCAGATCTGGATTCGATCTACGCGTTGGACCCCGACTTGATCATTGTGGACGCCTTTAGTGAAGACGGCCCTGTGCTGTCGCAACTTGATAAGGGAGACGTTCCCGTATTGGCAGTCAAGGGCAACGATTCCACGGATCCCATCGGCAACATGAAAAAAGTCTTCGCACAGGTAGCCGAAGCCACCGGCCGCAGCGAGCGTGCTACCGCAGTGCTCAACGAATTCGATGCCCACTTGGCGCAGAAGAAACAGGAGGTCTCCGATGTGAAGCTAGAAACCACCGACTTCCTATTCTTCGACGGTTGGGTTGACGGCTCTAACCTGACTATCCGTCCATACACCGATGGCGCGCTGTTCACGGAGCTGGGTAAAGAACTGGGTCTGACCCCAGCTTGGAATGAGGACATCAATGAGTCCTTCGGATCCGGGGGCGTGAACAAAGAATACGGTCTGGCCCAGACCGACGTGGAAGGCCTCGTAGGGGTCGGCGACGTCAATCTGTTCTACTCTAACGACGCAGGTACCGGGTGGACCACCGAGCTGGAATCTAGCGAGATCTGGAACAACTTGACCGCAGTGAAGGAAGGCCGGACTTTCCAGTTCCCAAATATTTGGGGAGCCGGCGGACCGAAGTCCACCAGTCAAGCCGTGGATGCCTTCACCGACGCACTGACCTCCGCCTCGGAAGCCCAGTAGCGTACAGCTGAAATGAAAATCGCTGAAAAATCCACAGAGCGACAGGTCGTGACCAGTGGTGTCAGCACCCCAGTGACCGGCGCGGGTTATTCCCCCGTGCCGGTCACTGGTACTCGTCTCGCCGCTGGCCTAGGTCTATTAGCCGCCTTAGCGGCAGCGGTACTGGTGGTGGGTGCCTGGCACCTTACCCAGGGGACCTCTGGTATAGGTCTGGGCGAACTGTTGCGCGCCCTGATCGGAGACGACACCCGTATCGGAGGAGTGGGAGTCGCCGAGATCTTCACCGGCTCCCGGCTACCGCGCCTCTGTGCGGGAGCTGCCGTCGGTCTGGCTTTAGGGGTAGCAGGATCTCTGCTCCAATCGGTCACCCGCAACCCGTTGGCCTCACCAGACACGTTGGCTGTCACCTCCGGCGCTTACTTCGCGCTGAGTGTGGCTGCCGCCTTGGGACTAAGCCTGTCCACTTTGGCCTCCAGTACCCTCGCATTCGCCGGCGGACTGCTCGCCGCCGGGATCGTGCTGGCCATCTCCGGGCGCAGCGCAGGCACCGCCACCCCCCGGTTGATCCTCGCTGGCTCAGCCATCGCGATGGCTTTAGAAGCAGGCAGCGGAATTATTTTGCTACTCTTCAAGGAAAACACGACTGGCCTGTATGCCTGGGGTTCAGGGTCGCTAGCCCAATTAAATCTGAATGCTTTCCTGCGCAGTCTCCCGGTGATCTTGCTGGTACTAGTCATCTGCCTCTTGCTCTCCCGCCGATTGGACGTACTCTCCTTGGGCGATGAAAACGCAGCGGTGCTCGGGATCCCGGTGCGTTCAACGCGCACCCTTGCCATCCTGTGTGCCGTGGTTCTCACCGGAGTCGCCGTTTCGCTAGCCGGTCCCATTGCCTTTGTAGGGCTCGGTGCCCCGGTGCTCGCACGGCTGCTATCGCGTCGACTGACGGTGTTGCGCCGCCAACTCTTCCTCCTCCCGGCTACGGGACTGATCGGTGCACTGCTGATCTTACTGGCCGATGTTTCCCTTCGAGCCTTGCTCGGTGCCCAAGGCGCGGCCTCCATTCCTACCGGAGTTCCCACCGCGGTACTTGGCGGGGTGCTGATCATCATCCTGGCTATGCGACTGCCAGAAGCATCCAGCTCGCGGAATCCGTTACAGGTGGCAAGCAAATTGCGTAGCCACCGACGGCTCATCCTCACCATGTCGCTGGGTCTCATCTTGTTGCTTGGTGCCGTGATTCTAGGCCTATTGGCCGGGAGCATGTTCCTCAAACTGGGAGATCTGGCTTTGTGGTTCCAAGATGATGCACCTAAGCTCATCACCCGAGCCTTCGCCGAACGTGCACCACGGACCACCGCGGCGCTGGGTGCCGGAGCCGCCTTAGGTCTGGCTGGCTGCCTGGTTCAGGGCACCGTGCGCAATCCATTGGCCGAACCTGGCATCCTGGGCATCACCGCGGGTGCAGGGCTGGGTGCAGCCATAGTGGTCACCGCCTTTGGCGGTTCCCGCTCGCTACTGGTGATTTTTGCGGTCATTGCCGGTCTGACGACCTTCGCTGCCATCACCGCACTAGCTTGGCGTCGAGGCTTCTCCCCTGAACGTTTTGTGTTAATCGGCATCGGGGCAGGCTACACACTCTCTGCGGTCACCACATACCTGTTGCTGAGCATCAATTCGTGGGAAACCCCGCGCATCTACACCTGGCTCTCTGGCTCTACCTATGGCCGTCAGTTCGCAGACGTGTTACCTGTCCTGGTGGTGCTGACATTAGCCCTTCCGGTCGTGCTGCTCATGGGTCGCAAGCTCGACCTACTGGCCATCGACGAAGACCTGCCCCGCGTTCTGGGCATCAGGACCGCCCGCACCCGATTAGCCTCATTGTCCATTGCAGCCTTGCTTGCAGCGCTCAGCGTCGTGGCTGTGGGCGTGGTTGGCTTCGTCGGACTCATCGCCCCTCATCTGGCCCGGTCGATGGTGGGATCCCGCCACCACCGAGTGATCCCGGTGTCCATGGTTTTCGGAGCACTACTCGTTTGTCTGGCCGATACCCTGGGCCGTACCGTGATCGCGCCGGCACAGATTCCCGCCGGCCTGATCGTTTCCTTACTCGGTGCCCCGTACTTCATTTGGCTGCTGTACCGGTCACGCGGCTAGTCTGTAATCGAGGGTCTCAGCCGGCTTCCCACCCACCGAACCAAAGGCTCCCATGGCACAATGCTCTACCCCGTACACGAAAATCCAGAACTTCGACCCGGAACACCACCCGGCGCAACTGCGACATCTGGGTCCCACGTCAGGTCCGTGGGAACGTGGCATTGCAGCTGCCAACGCCCAACTGCTCACCATACAGTCAGCAGGTGCCACAGTATTCGGTGCAGCAATGCTCAGCGCCCGTTCGGCGACTGCATATGTGAAGATCTCTGGCATTCTTGCCCGCGACGCACAAACATATAAAAAACTCGTCCACGCGGTACTGGACTACGCCAGGGAAAAAGATCTAGCCTGTGTGAAATGGGAAAGCTGGACGGACGAACCGTGGCTAGACGAGTTGGCCGAACACACCGGTTTTCGGCCATTGCCAACTCCACGCTGCACCACGGATGGTTCGGCCCCGAGTCCACCATTCGGCTATGTGCACTGGTTGCATCCAGCCCGTTATCTGCGTACCGCTCATTACCAGCAAAGTGAGAACTTCACCTGCGCGGCGGTTGCCGCGCTGGCTGCGCATGGGGAAACCAGCGGCATTGAAACGATGGATAGACTGCGTACCGCCGAGTTGCTACTGTGGCGTCAAGCGACCAACTTTATGGCTTGTGAACCCTTGGGACTCGGGCTGGCCATCGCTGAGCGCTGGCCAGCAAGCTCAGTCCAAGTGTCTTTGGATACCGATAAGCCAGTAATCGTCGACTACTATCCCGAGGTTGAACGCAGTTGGCGGGGCATCTTGCAGGCTGAATCACGCCGCCGTGCCGAAGCGACCGGACTGCCGGTGACTTCTACGCGGATGGAAATCTCACAGATTCACGAAGCTGTAAACCAGGGTGACCAGGTGTTGCTACTGGTGTCGTTGCAACAGATGCTCGGCTACGATGTTCCGCACTGGATCTTGTGCCATGGGACGGCTGGTTCCGCGGAACATCCCGTTATCCTCATCGAGGACTCTTGGGTTGATGTTAGTAGTGCAGAGAGCTGGGTGGATGCCACCTGCCTTCCCATAACTTTCCAGGAACTAGACGCCATGTCTTGTCTCGAGGAAGATGGCTATCGAGCTGCGCTCATTCTGACTGAGTGAACTCTCTAATTTCCGAGCAAGCTCGCCAACGACTAAAGAATTTATCCCACGTCCAGAGATGTCTTGCAATTCAAGAGTTGCAAGACGCCTTGTTGGATGCCACTCCCCTGAGTGTGACTGTTGACATTATTTGGCGGCTAAAGTGCCATTCTAAATGGCGGTTCGTTGGGTTCCGCTAGAAGAACGGTGGCCGAGACGGCCGGTGTTCAAATGCTTAAACGATGGAACGCTTCGCTTCATGTCGCTTGTCACTGCACCTCTGTTTCAAGGGCGCGCAAGACTAGAATTACACGCTAGCGGAGCTACCCTCGCAGGTGGTCTCGGTAATTGTAAAAGCAATGCCGAGCGCCTTTGTGGACGCGAAGAACAGCTCTAGGCTTCAATTCGACGGAGTACGGGGTCTGCGATAAGGCGTGACGGTGCGCACAGAGTTTGACCAAGTTGCTGAAAGGCCTGATCTCTGTCCGTGAAGTAGCCGTAGTCGGCGCGGACAAAGCGTGAAAGGTCATATGGATCGCTACTACTCCGGCCGTCCCAATTGACCGCGCAGCGCCCTACGGCCTCGAAAAGCGTTTCGGAGCCTTGATTCACGAAAGGGGACCCTCCTCGACAGCCAATTGGTCCGAACAACTCGGACACGGGGTGCCAGCCATCGATATTGAACTCGGGCCAGGCTAGCAAGATGCGATTTGGAAGGACAAAGCCGAGGCGGGGAAAACGTGCATACCAAAAAGATCGATCGATGAGCAAAATACGCACCCGAGTGGATACACTGAGGGAACGCGCAACGCTTTCTAATAGCGCCAATCGTTGACTGCAAGAACCATATCCGCGGATTAATGTGCGCGAAGCAGGCGTGTTCTCCTCTAAGGCGTAAACAGCCCGTATTTCATTGCTGATAATCGAGTGCGCCGCCTTGAGCACCTCAATATATTCGTGCGATGGCGCTAGTTCACGTGAACGGGCAACCAGCCCTGCCACAACAGGTGCTTCATAGTCCAGAATCGACGTCGGAGCGACTGAGCCCGGTTGTTCGTGGCCCCAGCCAGATCGGGCTGAGGTGCGCTTGTACCAAGGTGTAATGAGCGATGAAAACGCCATTTAGGTCTTCACCTGGCTCACGCGACCATCTTTGTGTCTGCGCACTTCACGCAATACGATCTGCTCCGGACAAACGGTAGAGAGAAAGTCTCCGACAGAGTGCGCCAAGCGTTCCTCACCGAGGGTGTACAAGATCCGGTTGGCATCACGCCGTTCGGTGACGAGTCCTGCATGGCGTAAGACAGCTAAGTGGCGGGATATGGTCGGCCCGGTGGCTTGGAAGCGTGAAGCAATCTCTCCGGCAGCTAGCTCGCCATCCTTGAGGTCTTGCAGAATTTGCCGTCGCGTGGGATGAGCTAATGCAGTGAATACGTCGGACATTGCGTCTATCATATTTAGCAATATAGCACATATGCTAAATATGAAATTTCGGTTCAACTTCTTCTACCGGTAAAGACCCGTAGAGGACTTTGCCGTAGGACTGCTCAGCGAAAACCCTCGACAGCATTTCTAAAAAATAAGTTCCCTAGTGGGAGCTTGATTATTTCTGAACCGCGTCCTTTACTCCGATGTGCGTCTTTTAGAGATGAGAATCGTAACCCTTAAACGTTATTGCTCATTAGTAGCAAAGACCGTGGCCCAAACTTTGACTTTCTCGCGGAGCTCGAGGCGCACTTCTTGGTTATCTAGCTCTTTACGCAGGATGGAAAGGCTAG